>NZ_JABSOV010000031.1 GCF_013215345.1 Colwellia sp.
CGGACAAAATGAAGCAGTAAAATATGTTAGCGGCCCATGCCTAGTATTGGCAGGCGCTGGCTCAGGTAAAACCGGGGTTATTTGTCAAAAAATCGCCTACCTCATTCAAAAATGTGACTACAAAGCACGTAATATTGCCGCGGTAACCTTTACCAATAAAGCGGCACGTGAAATGAAAGAACGTATCCAAAAAATGTTGGGCAAAGACTTAACCCGTGGTTTAACGGTTTCTACTTTCCACTCACTTGGTCTTGATATTGTTCGTCGGGAAATAAAAATCCTCGGTTATAAACCTGGCTTTACCTTATTTGATGATCAAGACAGCTTAGCCTTACTGAAAGAATTAACCATAGATGAACTCGATGGTGATAAAGATTTACTGAGTAAGCTACAGAGTAAGATTTCAAATTGGAAAAATGATTTGTTCTTGCCTGATGATGCGATAAAATCTGCTAATGATGCTGACAGCGTTGAGTGCGCTGAATTTTATCAGCGTTATCATAAACATATGAAAGCTTATAATGCTTTAGATTTTGATGATTTGATCCTTATTCCAACACTGTTACTGAAAAACTACCCAGAAGTGTTAGCACGTTGGCAAAACAAGATACGTTATTTATTGGTCGATGAATACCAAGATACCAACGCCAGTCAATATGAATTAGTCAAACAGCTTGCCGGTGAACGAGCACGTTTAACTGTTGTAGGTGATGACGATCAGTCCATTTATTCTTGGCGTGGTGCCAAACCGGAAAATTTAGTACAACTGGGTAAGGATTATCCAAACTTAAAGTTGATCAAATTAGAGCAAAATTACCGCTCCAGTGGCCGTATATTAAAGTGTGCCAACGTACTCATTGCCAATAACCCACATATCTACGATAAAGCCTTGTTTAGTGATCTTGCCTACGGCGTTGAACTAAGAGTTATTCAAGCAAAAAATGAAGAAAATGAAATTGAACGGGTTATTGGTGAGTTAATTGGTCATCGCTTTATGAATCGCAGCCAATATAAAGATTACGCGGTACTTTATCGTGGTAACCACCAATCACGTTTACTTGAAAAAGCGCTGATGCAAAACCGTATCCCTTATAAAATAAGTGGCGGTACTTCATTTTTCTCTCGGGCAGAAATCAAAGACATTATGGCTTACCTACGAGTATTGGTTAACCCTGATGATGATAATGCTTTTTTACGTATTGTTAATGTGCCTAAGCGTGAGTTAGGCCCTGCTACGTTAGAAAAAGTCGGCACTTACGCAAATATGCGTCAAATTAGTATGTTTGCTGCCAGTTTTGAGCTCGGTTTAGAGCAAACCTTAACTGGTCGTAGCTTATTGAAGATGCAAGCCTTTACTCGATGGGTAGTTAATATTAGCGATCAAGCTGAGCGAGGTGATACTGCCGCAGTATTACGCTCGATGATTCGTGAAATCAATTACGAAGACTTCCTTTATGATACCTCCCCCAGTGCAAAAGCTGCCGAGATGCGCATGAAGAATGTTACCGAACTTTTTAGTTGGGTTACCCAAATGCTCGAAGGTAGTGATGACCAAGAACCTATGACCTTGCCAGAAATTGTCACTCGTTTAACTTTGCGCGATATGATGGAGCGAAATGAAGAGGAAGAGAGTAACGACCAAGTGCAATTAATGACCCTGCATGCTTCTAAAGGCCTTGAGTTCCCTTATGTATTTCTTATTGGTATGGAAGAAGGGCTATTACCTCATCAAGCCAGTATTGATGAAGGCAGTGTTGAAGAAGAACGTCGCCTTGCTTATGTTGGTATTACTCGCGCTAAGCGTGAGTTAATATTTACTTACGCACGAGAGCGCAGACAGTTTGGTGAGCTCTCTCGCACTGAAGCGAGTCGATTTTTACATGAGCTGCCACAAGATGATTTAAATTGGGAGCTTGGTGCGTCGAAGAAAAAGACTGTAGAGCACGTCGAACAATCCAATAAACAAGGTATGGCCGGTTTACGTGCCCAGCTGGCTAAAGCCAAAGAAGCAAAAAAATAAGCCCGCAGATGATTTAAATTGACGGTTTTTAGCTAGTAAGAAAGGTGCGGCGAAGCAGAAAACCATAGAGCACGTTGAGCAATCCAATAAACAGGGCATGGCAAGTTTACGTGCTCAGCTGGCTAAAGCCAAAGAAGCTAAAAATAAGCCAACCGATGATTTAAATTGGCGGCTTTTAGCTATAAAAAAGGTGCGCAAAGCATAAAACCATAGAGCATATTGCACAATCGAATAAACAAAGCAGGATTAGCTAGCTACTGTGACCCTTCGCATATCGGTAAGTATTTTTTTTAACTCTTGGTAGGAAATAGGCTTTCTCAGTAAAGCTTTGACATTAGCTAAAGCTAAGGTTTTCCTTAGTAAAGGCTCATCATTTTCTGCACTGGTCATTAAGCAACACACTTGCTCTGGTTTTTCCTGCAAAAATCTATAGAGTAATTTATAACCGCTAAAGCTATCCATATATAAGTCGCACAACACCAAAGAATAAGCGTTTTCTTTTAGTAACGCTAAGGCTTCTATTGGTGAAGTACAGCCAGTGACTTGATAACCCCATTCACCTAAAATTGTTGAAATTGCCTTAAGGAATATACGCTGGTCATCTATTAATAAGATACTGCGGTCATTAGAACTGGCTTGAGCTTGATGACTATCCATAGTTACTCTCAAAATTTAAATGAGTAACAACTAAAGATAGATCATCAGTTTAAAAAGACAAACTTTGCTAGAAAAGGTTTCTTAGCTGAGCAGTATGGCTGAGGCGATAAGAATACCGGCAACAATCACGCTATAAGCCAACTTTTGATTTTGTTTACTTTGTTGCGCCAACATAGCTTGCATCAATAGAGTTTGTTGATGCTGGTTTTCACGACTAGTTTTCAAATAGTCATACACTAAATCGGGCATTTCAGGCAGCTTTTCATTCCAAAACGGTAAGTTAGCCTTAATTTTTCCAAAGACAGCTTTAAAGCCCATCTGCTCTTTCACCCAGTTTTCTAAAAATGGTTTTGCCGTTTGCCATAAATCTAACTGCGGATAGAGCTGACGACCTAAACCTTCGATATACAATAAGGTTTTTTGCAGCAAGACCAGTTGCGGCTGTACTTCCATATTAAAACGGCGGGCGGTATTAAATAAATTAACCAGCACTTGGCCAAACGATATTTCCGATAACGGCTTATTGAAAATAGGCTCACAAACTGTACGGATAGCAAACTCAAACTCATCAACACTAGTACTTGCTGGCACCCAACCAGAATCAACGTGCAATTGCGCTACTTTTCGATAATCACGATTAAAAAAGGCAACAAAGTTTTCTGCTAAATAACGTTTATCTTCTCGATTTAAGGTACCAACGATACCGCAATCTATAGCAATCCAAGTGGGGTCATCAGGGTTAGTGGCATTAACAAAAACATTACCTGGATGCATATCGGCATGAAAGAAACTATCGCGAAATACCTGGGTGAAAAAAACTTCAACACCACGTTCAGCCAGTAACTTCATATTGACACCCTGCTCGTTTAGGGTATCTATTTCGCCAACGCCAATGCCATAAATACGTTCCATCACCAAGACATTTTCAAAGCTATACTCACTATGAATTTCCGGCACATAAAGCGCTTTATCGTATTCGCTACCTTGTTCAAAATTACGTTTTAATTGAATAGCATTAGCCGCTTCACGGTTAAGGTCTAATTCGTCTAAAATGGTTTTACGATATTCTTCCACCACTTCTTTAGGGCGCAAACGTTTACCATCGGGTAACCAACGCGCGACGATGCCAGCAAACAATGACATCACTTTAATATCCGCTAATATGGTTTTACTAATATTGGGGCGCAATACCTTGATAACGATATTTTGCTCTTGTTCGCCTGAAACTAAGGTGGCGGTATGAACTTGCGCAATAGAGGCTGATGCCAGCGGGGTTAGCTCAAAGTCTTTAAAGTGCTGCTCAAAAACCTCAATGCCCATGGCATCAATAATAAGTTGCTTTGCTTGTTCGCCATCAAATGGGGTTACCTGGTCTTGCAATAAGGCTAGTTCATCGGCTAATTCTGGCGGTAATAAATCACGCCTTGTTGATAGCATTTGACCGAACTTAATAAAAACTGGCCCTAGCGTTTCTATCGCTAAGCGAAATCTTTGTTCTGGCGTTTTATCTTTATGCTGGTTTCTCAACCAAAACAAACTGTTTCGACCGACTTTGACATACCAAGGCAACAGACCTGCGGGTACCATTTCATCTAGACCAAAGTTCAAGAAGGTTTTAACGATTTGATATAGACGTTGGCTACTCACGGTGATTATTAGTTCCTATACGTTATTAGTAATATTCAATTGGCAATGTTCGTCAACTAAGCTGAATTATTTAGCAGCCAACTTAGCAAAGAGTTTATCGATACGCGCAGATATTGTGGTAACTTCGCGGGCAATTGCTGTGGTTTGCCCATTAAAAGCACTTACTTGACTTCGGGTTACTACTAAGCGTTTCTCATGAACTAGATATTCACTAATATCAGCTTCTATTTGCTTGCCTGTTGCTGATATTGATTTGGTAATTTTATTACCAAACTGTAATAACTTATGAGTGGGCACATCACCAAGGTGCTTAGCGAGCTCAGATTGCCAGTCTATGGCAAGTGATTGAGCAATGTTAGCAAATTGTTGTGCTATTTTGATATCACCATTAACATCCAATTCATCTTGTTTGATTAATTGCGTCAGCGACTGATTAGCTTTTAATTTTTTCAGCGTCTTTATACTGGTTTTTATAGTACAGTCACTGGTATCAACTTGAGATCTGACCATAACCATAGCTGGGCTAGAGCCAGTATCGACACTAAAAGATAATTTAAATGAAAGTTCTGCTAAGGCAAGGGTTAGCGTTTTTTGGTTTAAAGCGGCAAAAGAAATAGCTTTATTATTGTTTAAAGCCAAGGCTTTATTAATAATCAATTCAAGTGTTGCTGTGGCAACTTGTGCCAATAATAGGCCTTCAGCAAATGCAGTGCTAGAACTCACTTGGGAGTTTAATGGCGTTAATTCCTTGTTGTTCGAAGCTTGCATGGTTAAAACTTATAACCTTTATGTAAGGCAACTACACCACCGGTTAAGTTTTTAAAACTGGTTTGTTCAAAGCCGGCGTTATCCATCATGCTTTTCAAGGTTTCTTGATCCGGATGCATACGAATTGACTCCGCTAAGTATTTGTAGCTTTCACCATCCTTTGCCACCAACTCACCCATTTTAGGTAGGATATTAAATGAGTAAAAATCATAGGCTTTATTCAATAATTCATGTTCTGGCTTTGAAAATTCTAAAACAAGTAAACGGCCGCCCGGTTTTAATACCGAATAAATCGAGCGTAAAGCTTTATCTTTATCGGTTACATTTCGTAAACCGAAGGCGATAGTGACAATATCAAAAGTATTTTCTTCAAAAGGTAAGTATTCAGCATTTGCTTGTACATAGTCAATATTTTGCACTAAGCCTTTATCACGTAACTTATCACGGCCAACATTTAACATTGAGCTATTAATATCAGCTAACACGACTTTACCTTCACGGCCCACTAGCTTAGAAAATTTAGCGGTTAAATCACCTGTACCGCCAGCTAGATCTAAAACCTTATTACCTGGGCGAACACCACTGGCGTCAATAGTAAAACGTTTCCACAAACGGTGAATACCAAATGACATTAAATCATTCATCACATCATATTGCTTTGCTACCGAGTGAAAAACCCCTGCCACCATAGAAATTTTATCGTCTTTTTCTATGGTTTTATAACCAAAATGCGTGGTGCCTTTACTTTCGGCTGAAGTGTCGGCATCTGTAGGTGTTTTCTGGTTTGTCGGTAAGTCACTGGCTTGAGGATTTTTATCTGAGGATGACATGGTAAATTCACTTAAAGCAATATTAAAACTATAATTGTCGATAGTTTACTGTATGCATGCTAAATCACCAAATACCCAACAGCTTTTTTATTGATCTAACTAGGGGCTGTTGATCTTTCGCGGTTAAATTTTGTTCGCTTCTTTCAAAGAGAGTAAAGCGTTTTATTCGCGGCGAGACTTGTGTAGCCATTTACTTGTCATCAAATGGCACCAAATGGCACTAATAAATGTAATAAAACAACAATAATGAAATAAAGTTACACAATCGACTTGCAAAAATAGAGTTTCTACTCTATACTTCTTGTCGTTCCCTTATACGGACGCTTGTTGTAATAATTGAATATTCTAGCTTTCCTCATAGCTAACTCACCGATAGCCTTTGCTATCGGTTTTTTTTTCCTAAAATAAAGTAAATTAGCTTGAGAAAGCATAGTTATATGCTGAAGGTTTGCGCTGAATTAGCAGTTAAATTAGCAAGCGCGTTATTCCTGCCTCTTTCTTTAGCCTTATATAATGCTTCATCCGCGGCAGCAATAAGACTACTGGGATCACTGCCCTTTTGCGGCACTATTGAACAATAACCAATACTAATAGTTATCACCGCCTCAACCTGGGAAAACTCATGTTTAATGTTTAACGCTTCAATCGACTTTAGACAACGATCAGCAATCAATTTAACGTCATGAGTATCAAGTAAAACAAATGCAAACTCTTCACCGCCATACCTAGCAACCATATCAACAGCGCGATTGACTTGCTGCTTAAGACAAGCCCCAACCTTTCTCAAACACTCATCACCCGCTAAGTGACCATAGTTATCATTGTAGGCTTTGAAAAAATCAATATCGATTAACAAAAAGGACACCGATGATTCTTGTCTGATAGCTCGCAACCATTCCCTATCTAAAAATTCATCCATAAAACGCCTATTGGCAATACCGGTCAAACCATCAATCCTAGAGAGCTTTTTTAAGCGCTTATTGGCTTCGTTCAGTTCATTAGTTTTTTCGATGACAATGCGTTGCACCAAATTAGCTCGCTTGGTAATACTGCGAATATAAGCCGTAATAAATAGGGTAAAGATGATACCGGCGCCAACAACAAATAAAGGTAAGACACTTCGTCTTACCGAAATATAACTTTGTGTAGGTGAACCAATTAAGCTCCACTTACGTCCTAATATTTCAGGCAGTGCTTTCTTATAGATAATATTTTTATCAACGGTAAAGCCTGTTGATGAACTATGGCTATGGAGTAAATCAATATTATTCGGCTGGGTATCATCAATAACATCGATTTCTAAACCTAGCAATTCGTCATTTAATGTTGAACTAGCAAAAATATCGGCAATACGATACACCCCCAGAATAAAGCCCTGTAGGTTTTGTTTGCGCTTAGCTAAGGTGCTTGGCTGGCCTTTATATAGCGGCAAAAAGGCTAAAAAAGCTTTACTGCTATTATTTTCTTGCACCAGGGTGATACTGGCAGTCGCTCGTGCCTTAGCGCTATCACGGGACTTTTCTAAAGTCTCTCGTCTGGTTGCATTTGATGCCAAATCAAAACCAAAAGCAGCTTCGTTACCTACTAAAGGCTCGACATAATAAACGGGAAAATACTCAGGCCTTTGTTGCGCTACCGCCATATGGCCTTGTGCTTTACGCTCAGTGAATTCAAAATCTGCAAAGTCCTTTCTTAACTCTGTCTCAAAAGCTTGTCTTTGCGCATGGAGAACCCGTGGTATCCATTCCAATGCTTGGATATCATTATGACGACTTAAGGTTTTTCTTGCTTGAGTGGTAAAGGTATGAAAATCAGGAATGTTTTCTTGGCTAAACAGTGTCGCTATTGTATATAAAGCTTCAATATTGATTTCTATTTCTCGGGATAACGAGGCAGCGCGTTCATCAATATCTTTTTGGAACTCACTAATAATGGCTTTTTCTTCGACATCATAAAGGAACCAACCACTTAGCGTAGAGAGTAACATGCCGGCAATCATGACAAAAATTTGCATTGCTGCATTGTTAGTTTTTAAAGCCATTTGAAATCCTTAGTCAACTTCGTCCCTAACACTACTTATACCAAGACTCAGCAACCATTATATTGGCAGCCTCTAAAGGACATCTGCTATTTATGCTAATAGTAAGTAGAAGGAATATTCATGAGGGATATTAATAATATAATGTGATTCGCACAAGAGGTATCTACCAAAATCAGTACAATATAAAAGCATAAGTTAGAGCGATTAAGTCCCACTTCTGAAGGTTCCGGTGATTTAATCCAAGGGTAAAAACAAAATAAATTTTATAGCGTTTTACATTTACATTATCCTAACTGAGAAAATATAAACTCGATAGAGAATTAGCTAGCTTGTTACAAAACTGTTAACACTTATTGTTTACTCTAACCTAATAGCATTATATGGTTCACTGTAATGCTATTAGCTTGTTTCAATCCACAATACAAAAGGAATTGTTTTGTCCTTAGTTATCCAATCGCTCAACCATCAAATCATCGATGGAGATAATCATCGTCATTTATTAATCGATTTAAACTTATCCGTTGCCCCAGGTGAATGTGTGGCATTAATGGGCGACAGTGGTAGTGGTAAAACGACCTTACTCAATTTAATAGCAGGTCTTGAGCCAATTCAGCACGGTAAGATTGCAGTAGCAGGCATCTCATTAACACAAGCCAGTGATAAACAACTTAGTCAGTTACGCAAACAGCATATAGGTATTATTTTCCAACAATTTAACTTGCTAACTAGCTTGTCGGTGCAAGATAACATTGAATTCAGCGCCAAACTGGCGGGTCGCTATGATGCTCAGCATGGTCTAGCGTTAGCAGAGCAACTTGGTATAAGCGGTTTATTAAAAAAGTATCCGGCAACCTTGTCTGGGGGTGAAATGCAGCGAGTAGCCATTGCCCGCGCGCTAAACAGTAAACCTAAATTGCTGCTTGCCGATGAGCCAACGGGCAATTTAGATGAAAAGAACAGTAGTCAGGTAGTAGCGCAGTTAGTCAAACTGGCCAAATCTAACAACACGGCACTACTCATGGTAACTCATAGCGCTGATGTCGCCGCAAGTATGGATAAGATCTATCGCTTACAAGAATCCTCCATTAGCCTAGTTAGCGGTTAAGCGGATGCAAAAAGATCAGATCACAGCAAGAAATAGCGAATTTTTCTTAGTATTAAAAGCGCACCTTGCTGAATACATAAACAAGCCGTTATTAAACCTTGGCTTTATTTTAAGTTTAGCCATAGCCACCAGTACGTTACTCTGTATTCTGGTATTGAATCATGCCAGTGAGCAGCAGTACCAAGAAGCCAATAGCCGGTTAAAATCTCCCGTGAGTTTTTATATTGTTGCCAATGAAGGCGACAATATTTCTATCGATGACTTTAGCGAGTTAACAGCACAAGGCTTTCATCAATTTTCGCCAACACATCTTTTTCGTAAACCCCTTGCTTCAGGTAAGCAAATAACCTTTAGAGCCATGGATATGTTGCCACTGGTATTGACTATGCCAGACAGTTTTACCACAAATAGCATTAACCTAAGTAGTGACTACGCAGAATTCCTTGGCTTAATGAATACTTTAACTGAACCCTTAACTAATCCTTTAGCTAAAGCCGTAACTGATGATTTATCCCCTGGCATAACAAAAGCAATAAAGGATGATACCCAAGTTACCCTTGCTGATGGGCAGTCATTAGAGGTTAACGTCAACCAAATAAATGACTGGGGTAAGGTTGCCTTAATTGACTTACCACTTGCTTGGCAGGTTTTCCCTGATATTAAAGGCTTTAGTCATTTAATGGTTGGTGCTATTAGCGATGCTGAAAAAGCCAGGTTGGCAGCAGCCTTACCTGAGCATTTATCCATACAAGAGGCTTGGTCACTGGAAGAGCGGGAAGGTTTTGCCGATGCTTTGCATTTAAATTTATCAGCACTGGCCATTTTAGGCTTTATCGTCAGTTTATTTATCGCTTTTCAAGCCGCTAATCAAGCATGGCAAAAGCGCGGCGAGTTAGCGGCAAAGTTACGCTTACTCGGCGTAGAATTAACCAGTATACAAAAAGTCATGCTATGTGAAGCTTTTGCTTTAACCTTACTCGCCAGCATAATAGGTATTGCCATCGCTTTTGCTTTGGTCTCAATATTATTGCCTATATTAGGGATTACCTTAGACCAGCTTTATCAGCTTAGACAAACCGGACATTTTCAATGGCATTGGTTATATAGCTTGTGGGCATTCGTCATTTCTGGTGTCGCCGTTTTTTTGGCATTGTTAAAACAGTTTAGGGTTATTAGCTCAGCAAAAATAGCGTTAACTGCCCGTATTGTGCCCCAGCCATTTAACTACAGAGCAAGTGCTGCAATAGGCATAACCTTACTGACTATTTTCCTGCTGTGGCCGGATGTTTATGCACAAAACTCCTGGCATCAGTTAATGATAAAATATGGCTTATTATTAATCGCGAGTGTCGCTTTATTACCTAATTTACTGAGCTACTTACTTAAAGGTATGAGTTATTTTACCCGTTCATTTCGGCTCAAGTTTGTTGTTAAAGACGCTCGACAGCAGGTGGGAAGACGTTATTTACCTTTAGCTGCATTTTACCTAGCACTCACCGCCAGCATTTCCGCTGCGCTTATGGTCAACAGTTTTGAGAAATCGTTCACCGCCTATTTAGATCAGCTACTGAGCTCAGACATGTTTATCAGTTATAACCCCAAACAAAAAAACAGAGTTGAAAGCTGGTTAAATCAGCAAGACAATATTGATGAATATGTTGTCTTTAAACAGACTACCGCCAAATACGGTAATGATACCTTGGTAGTGCATGCACTTATGTCTGCAAAACAACAAAATAGTTTATTGTTTAAAGAAAAGTCGTCCAAGCAAAAGTCCACAGGACAATTCCTTTGTTATATCAACGAACAACTCTCTTTGAAAAAAGGCTTAGTTCTAAATCAACAGATCACAATCAAACAAGGCTCGCAAACACTTACTTGTACCATAACAGCTATTTTTTATGACTATGGCAATCAAGGTTACTCGGTCAAAATACCGTTAAAGGCTAAGCAAATGCCTCTTTCAGGCTGGCGTGAACATGGCTTTGGTGTCTACTTTCATGACAGTAACAAGCTAACTATACCAGCGTTAGCCGAGCAACTGGGCCTTGATGACCAACAGATATTTGTACCTGAGCAAATCAAAAAAATGGCACTAGCAATCTTTAAGCAAACTTTTGTGCTTACTCAAGCAATAGCTTTTGTGTTATTAGTTATCGCCTGCTTTGGTCTATTTTTATCAGCCAATAATTTAGAGTTGGCGCGCAAACCAGATTTACACACCTTAAGTAGCTTAGGTTATAGCCGTATGGAACTCTTTAGTCATATGTTAATGCAGTGGTTATTGTTAGCTTTTGGTGTGCTTTTACTGAGTTGGCCGATAGCTGGCTTTTTAGCTAAAGCTTTGGTAGCAAAAGTGTTACCGGTATCATTTGGCTGGTCAATGCCGCTAGTATTAGATATCGCGCCATTTGCCATCACTAGCTTTACCGGGCTAATCATATTAATACCTGCATTAGCTATTCCTTTATATAAGATCAATGTGAGGGCTAGTTTGTCATGAATAATTTTTTCTTAAGGTATTGCTCAATACATTATTTAAAACATCGCCTAAAACATTGCGTAACACCGCTATTGATCTTACTTGCCTGTGGCCTACTTGTGACTGGCTGTACTGAAGATACGGATAAAAAACGCCAGCCGCTAAAATTTCTTGCCGATGCTGACGGAGAATATGCTAGTCCATCAATAGATAATCAGATAGTTTTTCCACAAGCCCACGCTCCACAGAAAGCTTATCGCCAAGAGTGGTGGTATCTAACCGCTACTTTAACCACTGAAGATGGCCAGTCATTGGCAAGCCAATGGACCCTCTTTCGCCGTACAGTTGGCGATAAACATTGGTACTTTGCTCATGCCGCTTTAGCTGATACAAAAAGCCATAACACAGCTTATAGAAATGGCCGCGAAGAGTTCGGCAACGTCAACATAAGCACTGAGCCCTTTAAAGCCACAATTGATGACTGGCAATGGCAATCGACCTCGACTTTACTACCAGCACGCCTAGTTTATGGCTCAGCTGTTGGTTCAATAACGAGTGAAGCTGATAGCTTAATAAATGAAAAGGCTGTTGTGACTGCAACAGAAAACCATTGGCAGGTAGAATTAAACCTCTCCACTAAACAAGATTATTTTCTGCAGGGCGAAAATGGCTTTAGCCTTAAGCACCCTAGTTTAAATATCGCCAGCCATTATTATTCTCAGCCTTTTATTGAAGTGACAGGCAAGGTCTATTGGCAGGGTAAGTGGCAAAAAGTGACTGGCCAAGCCTGGTTCGATCGCGAATGGGCTTCACAAATGTTAGGGCAAGACCAACAAGGTTGGGATTGGTTTTCTCTGCGCCTTAATGAGAATATTGCCCTGATGGTTTTTCGTGTCCGCTCAGACAGCGAAGATTTTTTTTATGCCAGCATAATGGCACGCAATGGTGAAATTCGCAGTATTGCCTCCCATGAGATCTCCCTTATCAGTCATAACTATAACGCCGCCAGTGATTCACCCTACCCGCAATCATTTTCATTAGTGATTGCTAGAGAAGGTATCGATATCAAGGTACAAGTAGTTAATGAGCAGCAAATAATGCGCTTTGGTATTGAATACTTTGAAGGTATGGTGACTTTTAGTGGTAGTCATCAAGGGCGCGGTTTTGTCGAAATGACCGGTTATAGTGATAAGTAACCCGCAGTTAAAGGCTGCTGTTGTTTGTGTATAGATAACACGATAAAATAATTAACAATTATTCCAAACAGCCATTCCTGCCCATGACTATATCAACTGAACAACTCAACACTATCGAAAAATATGATGATGAAAAGCGTTTAAGCTATTTATTACAGCAAGTTGTTAGTAATAAAAGAATTTGGATTTTAGCGGATGAACATGGCTGCATGATGCTCAATACTGACGATGAAGATTGTGTACCGGTATGGCCTAATGAAGAATTTGCTCAGCGTTGGGCAACCGGTGAGTGGCAAGCATGTAAGCCCCAGGAAATATCCTTGGCTAAATGGTACAGTCGTTGGAGCATGGGTTTAACCGATGATGAACTAGCTTTAGTGGTTTTCCCTAATCAAGATAACCAAGGCTTAGTACTATTTCCGGAAGAATTTGAACAAGCATTATTCAAAGAAACCAAAAAGCAAAATCGAAAGTAGCATGGATATACGCATAGGTGCACTAACTCATCCCGCAGTCATAGCCTTGTTAGAAGAACATCATCAAGATATGTTGCACCATTCGCCGCCTGAAAGTGTGCATGCCTTGGATTTATCGGCATTGTCCCATGCAGACATCACCTTTTGGGCTGTGTGGAAAAATAATGAATTAGCCGGCTGCGGCGCTTTAAAAGAGCTCGATAACAGCCAAGGCGAAATTAAATCCATGCGCACTACTAAAAAGTTTTTACGCCAAGGCGTTGCTAAGTTGCTACTGGAGCATATGATCGACCAAGCAAGTACTCGTGGTTACCAAACGCTCAATTTAGAAACCGGTACGATGGAGGCGTTTCTTCCCGCTCAAAAACTCTATCGACAACTTGGTTTTGAAGTTTGTCCGCCCTTTGCTGATTACCAAGAAGATCCTTACAGCACTTTTATGGCTAAAAATATTAGCTAGGCATATTAACTAAGCGAGTATTTACGCTGACAAAACCTAATATGAACAATAAAAAGGCCACTTAGTAACTAGTTACTAAGTGGCCTTTTTGTGTCTGCGATCTCTGGTAGAAAAGCTTTAATTTTAAGCTATTGTGCTAGGTTGTGAGCAAGTGCTCATAGTGAAAGCGTAAATGCTGTTCGATAAAACTGCTGATAAAGTAATAGCTATGGTCATAACCTTCATGACGATTAAGCTCAAGCGGGTAGCCATTGCTCTTTGCCGCCAACACCAAAGTATCTGGCTTTAATTGTTCTTCAAGAAAGTTATCCGCTTCTCCTTGATCCACTCTCGTCGGCACAAAAAGCTTAACCTGTTTCATTAATTCACTTGCATCATGTTCACGCCAGCTATCTTTATCATTCCCTAAGTAAGCACTAAAGGCCTTTTGTCCCCAAGGACAATTAATGGGATTACTGATAGGGCTAAAAGCAGATACCGAACTATAACGCTCAGGGTTTTTCATCGCGATAGTTAAAGCGCCATGTCCGCCCATAGAATGACCAGCGATAGCACGTTTATTACTTACCGGAAAAGTTGCTTCAATCAGTGCTGGTAACTCATCAACAATATAATCATACATTTGATAATGACGATTCCACGGCGCTTGGCTAGCATTGAGATAAAACCCTGCCCCTTGCCCTAAATCATAGCCGTCATCATCGGCAACCCCTTCTCCTCGAGGGCTAGTATCAGGAGCAACAATAGCGATACCTAACTCAGCGGCGATTCTTTGTATGCCAGATTTTTGCATGACATTTTCATCGGTGCAGGTTAGTCCTGATAGCCAATAAAGCACAGGCACTTTATGGCTACTGGATGCTTGTGGAGGTAAAAAAATAGCAAAACGCATACTGCAATTTAAGGTTTTGGCTTGATGGCTATATTGTTTATGCCATCCGCCAAACATCTTATTGCTAGTTAAACACTCTATGCTCATAGTAAATCCTTAGTTTTAGCGAGCGCCTTGTACGACAAAGCGCTCGCTATTAAATACCAACTTGCCAAAGTGCTACTTATCGAAGTGAATAACACTACGAATACTCTCGCCTTTATGCATCAGCTCAAATGCTTCATTGATGTCTTCTAGTCCCATGGTGTGTGTAATAAAGTGATCCAGCTTGAATTCACCTGCTAAGTAACGCTCTACGTAATCAGGTAACTCAGTACGACCTTTAACACCACCAAAGGCAGAGCCACGCCATACTCGGCCGGTCACTAATTGGAAAGGTCTCGTTGATATTTCTTGTCCTGCACCAGCAACGCCAATGACAATAGATTCGCCCCAACCTTTGTGACAACACTCTAAAGCCGAACGCATTAGCTTTACATTACCAATACACTCAAACGAGTAATCAACACCGCCATCGGTCATTTCAACAATAACGTCTTGAATTGGTTTGTCATAATTTTTTGGATTAATGAAATCGGTAGCGCCTAACTTTTTCGCCAGCTCAAATTTACTTTCGTTAATATCAATAGCAATAATACGGCTGGCTTTTGCCATCGTTGCGCCAATAACCGCTGAAAGGCCAATGCCACCAAGACCAAAAATGGCGACTGTCGCTCCCTCTTCAACTTTTGCTGTATTCATTACCGCGCCCATACCGGTAGTAACACCACAGCCTAACAAACACACCTCTTCTAGCGGAGCTGCTTTATTAACTTTCGCTAATGAAATTTCGGGTAATACTGTGTACTCAGAAAACGTTGAACAACCCATGTAATGGAAGATCGGCTGACCATCTTTATAAAAACGGGTAGTACCATCAGGCATTAATCCCTTGCCCTGAGTTTCACGAATTTTTTGACATAAGTTAGTTTTACCCGATAAGCAGAACTTACATTCGCGACACTCTGGTGTGTACAATGGGATAACATGGTCACCAACTTGTACGCTGGTAACACCTGCACCGATTTGCTCAACAATACCGCCACCTTCATGACCTAAAATCACTGGAAAAATGCCTTCTGGATCATCACCAGATAAGGTAAAAGCATCGGTATGACAAACGCCTGATGCTATCACCTTAACTAATACTTCACCTTTGCGAGGTAACATTACATCGACTTCTTCGATGGATAACGGTTGGTTCGGGCCCCAAGCAATAGCGGCTTTCGATTTAATAAATTTGTCAGCATTTTGTTTCGGTGTTTTTTCGGTCATTTTTTCAGACATAGGTATTCTCGCTTTTATCGTTTTCAAAGAGTATTAGTATGGCTATCAAGTGTAGTCTATTGCGAAAAAGCTAAAGCTAACAACAAGCTTATCTGCTAATAAAGTTTAACAAACACTAAATAACTCTAGCCAAGTAAAGTATGAGGGTATTATATTTGTTTCTATTAAAATGATAATATCCTATTTTAACAAATCACTTTTACATATAGGTAACAATCATGAATTGGCAAGGTATCAGTGAATTCGTTTATGTCGCAGAAGCGGAAAGCTTTACCTTAGCGGCGAAGAAATTGGCCATATCAACCGCACAAGTCAGCCGCCAGATCACCGCCTTAGAAAATCGCCTGAAAGTTAAATTGTTATATCGCACCACTCGCAAAGTATCACTGACTCAAGAAGGCACATTATTTTATCAACATTGTCGAGCCGTTCTCGACGGACTAGAGCAAGCTGAAACAGCAATAACCAACTTACAATCCACTCCGCAAGGCAAGATAAAAGTCACTGCATCTGTGACTTATGGCGAACAACAAGTACTACCGCTAATAAATGATTTTATTTTGCAACATCCCGATATTCAAGTGATAGCGCAGTTAAGTAACCAAAAAATTGATTTAGTTGATGAAGGTTACGACCTCGCTATTCGACTAGGCAAACTTAATGACTCGACCTTAATGGCCAAGAAGCTAGCCAAGCGGACTAATTATGTCTGTGCGGCACCTGCTTATATCAGTAAACACGGTACTGCTCATGCCTTATCTGAATTGAAGCAACATAATTGTCTATTAGGCACCTTGGATTACTGGCGCTTTCGAGAGAATAACAAGGAGAAAAATATTCGCGTCAGTGGCAGTCTCCGCTTTAACTCGGGTTATGGCTTAGTTGATGCAGCATTAAAAGGCATTGGTATGGTGCAATTACCCGATTACTATGTGAAAGAGCATATAGAACAAGGCCGATTAATCACCTTACTTGACCATTATCGCGAGCCTGATGAAGGTATTTGGGCTGTTTATCCTCATAATAGACAACTGTCAGCCAAAATTAGATTGCTAGTTGATTACCTTGCTAAGCACCTAGCCTAACGGTCAAATCTAAATGCTAGCCTTCAGCTATACTAGGAAGGTAAATGGCGTCCAAGGGTAGGAGTAAGGTATCAAACTATATGCACTCTCGTTCACAAGAATTATATTGCTTAGCGATAGTATTGCCGAGGTGATAGTTAACGAGGGTGTAGAAATGAATCTTGCTATGGTCAGTCAGTTTCATGAGTTTTTACTTGCCCACCTGCAAAGTCCATTTTCATTACTTATTAACAAGGTGAACGCTTATTCCTATGATTTTGATGCCCAAATAACTATTGGTAACTTAACCGAGATTCACGCCATGGCTGTGGTCGCCTACAATCAAGCAACACAAATAAGTACCACCTATATGTTAGAGGCAATCCCTAGACCGGTAGCATGGAATTTACGAATTTATACAGATCGTGAAGTGGCATTGAACTGGTTACAATTAGAGCAAGCTCAATTTAGTTAACTTTTCCCCTGCCACTAGTAAAAACTTCCTTATAGCAAGTACGGCGACTACTGCCCGCAAATGTAGCATAAGTGCAATAGTGGTTTCATGGCATCTAATCAGCTAGCTTTCTTATCGACTAAGTATCTATTCATAGTGACTAGCCATAAATGTTATCAATAATAAACGATTTGTACTTGAACTTAACAAAAAGTTAGTTAAAATAACATTTGAACGACATTCGAATAACATTACACATTAGGTTTACTATGGCTCCAGCTCCAAGGTTTAGCGCAGAAGAACAAGAAAAGTTAATCATATGTGCGGCAATTAAGGCTATCGAAGATAGTAGTTTGTTAGACTTTTCTATGTCTGCTATTGCCAAATTAGCAGGTCTATCTATGGGCTCTGTCTATAAATTCGTGCAATGTAAAGAAGATGTACTCATTGCCTTAGCTACTCGTATGTATCAAGAGCGACAATCAGTTTTCAAAAAAGTACTGGCACTGCCCTTAACAACACCTGAGCGCATTATTGCCGCCAGCTTATTAGATTTTTCCAAAGTACAAATGTATAACTTTGATAATCAGCTCGAAAGCATTGTTAACACTGAAGCTATGATGAAACGCTGCTCACAGCGCTGGCTCACGCAAATGATTGCCTGCGGTGAACGGTGCCAAACTATGTTTCAACAGTTTATGCAAGCCGCGGCTGATTCCGGTGAATTAACCTCGGGTAACCGAGATATTGAAGAAATAAACTTAGGCACCTGGTCGTTATCCGTAGGTTATTTCCAAACGGTACGTTTACATCATTGCCGGCTCAGTAATCAAAAGGAAAATTCCTCAGATGAGATGCTCGCACTCGCACCTGATGATCTGCATATTCGCACCATGCAACGCTTAGTCAATAGTTATGATTGGCAGCAAAAAATAGCCGATGATGACATAAAAAAAGTGTGTCAAACACTAACCAATGCCGGACTTAGGTAAGTTAAAACCCAATACCAGCACAGATTAACTATCATTAAACAACATCACCAAATATACGGTAAAAGTGCTTAAATTATTAGTTATGCGCTTTAAATAAAAGGGATAAAGGAACAATCATGAATATAACTAAATGGCTTGTGGTTATTATATTATTAGCCGGAACAGTTTTTGGCTTCTATAGCTATAAATCATCGCTACAAGAAGCGGCCAAGGCACAATCTGCCAGCATGCCTGAGCCAGCAGCAACAGTTACTGCGATAGAAGTCAGTAATATTAACTACCAAAAATATATTCAGGTCAGTGGTGAAGTACAAGCATTTAAATTTTTAACGCTCATTAACGAACTTGCCGGTGAAATTATCCATTTAAATGCTAGCTCTGGCAGTGTCGTTCATAAAGGTCAGGTATTGCTCGAGTTAGATCATAGGGACGAAGATGCCCGTTTAATGGCCGCTAAAGCGACATTAATGTTGGAGCAACAAACCTTAGCACGTAATATTAAACTCCACAAAAATCGTACTATTAGTGAAGAGCAAGTAGACCAAGCTCGTGCCGCCGTACAAATAGCCCAAGCTGATATAAGTGTAATCAAAACCGCAATAGACAAAAAAACCTTAACCGCACCTTTTACCGCCAAAGTTGGTATTCATAGCTTAGAAATTGGTCAGTATTTAGATAAAAATAGTCAGGTACTTGAGCTTGTTGGTGTTAATGATTTTACTTGGATTGACTTTAATCTACCGCAGATCTACCAAGAGCTAAGTTTAGGTTCGACGGTAAAAATTAGTCCAATGAATCAAGCTGCTGAATTTGATGCCCGCATAATTGCTATTGACCCGCAGTTATCACGTATTTCACGTCATTTAAAATATCGCGCACAAATATCATCAGCAACCTTAGCATTAAAACCTAATACTTTGGTCTCTGTGATAGTGCCCATTGCTAAACAAGCCACACTCGCATCAGTACCTGATTTAGCAATAAAACGCGACGCCTTAGGTGACTATGTCTTTGTTTTAGAACCTGCTGGTGAAGGAAGTTATCGCGCTAAACAAGTTCCTGTTGAACTCGGCGAGCGACAAGGTGAACAAGTAATGATCCTTAGTGGCGTTGCAGCGGGTCAGCTTGTTGCCAACAAAGGTGCGTTTAAATTATACCCAGGCATGAAAGTATACCTTGCCAGCGAAGCTGCTGAAGTCGCAGTTAAAGCACCTTCTACTGATGCCAGTACACAATAATAAGGGATTATGATGCAAGAAAGTAAACCATCAATTATGGACATTTTTGTCAAACGACCTGTGGTCGCCATTGTTTTGTCTATTATTATTTGTATTGCCGGCCTATGGTCAGCAAGCAAAATTCCAGTACTGCAATTCCCAAAAATTGAAAGTGCCTCATTAGTTATTGAAACCTATTATATCGGCGCTGCCGCTGATGTAGTGCAAGGTTTTATTACTGAGCCAATTGAGCGCGTTGCCGCGACTGTGCCTGGGGTTGAATATGTCGACTCGACCAGTACCTCTGGCAGTTCTAAAGTTACCGCTTGGCTAAAGCTCAATGAAAATTCGACCTTAGCGCTGGCGGAATTAACCGCGCGTTTAAGCCAAATTCGTTTTGAATTACCTGCAGGTGCGCAAGATCCTATGGTATCAGTGAGTCGTGCTGATAGGCCTTTTGCGGTGTTTTATTTAAATGTCCAGGCCAATGGTAATGACTTATCGCGCATTACTGATTATTTAACTCGCCAAGTTAACCCAGTTTTAAATGCTATTGAAGGTGTGCAAAGAGTCGGTATTGAAGGTGCTCGAACACCCGCAATGCGTGTGTGGTTAAATCCCGAGGCACTGCAAATATTTAACTTAAGCGCCAGTGATGTTTATCAAGCCTTAGCGACCAACAACACCATAGCCACGTTAGGTTATGTGGAAAATAGTCGACAAAAAATTGATATCGTTGCCAATACCCAACTGAGCAGTGTTGAAGACTTTCAACAATTGGTGATCAGTAAACTAGATGGCGCTAATATCTATTTAAAAGATGTCGCAAAAATTGAGCTCGCCGCTGAAGATACTAGTGTTACCGCTAGACTAAACGACAAAGATGCCGTTTATATTTCTATTTGGCCATTGCCTGGCGCTAATGAAATAGCCATTGGTGATAGGTTATATAAAAAAGTTGCTGAGCTAAACAAAACTCTACCTTATGGTATTTCAATTGATTATGCTTATGACGGCACCTTGTATATGCGTGATGCGTTAACTGAAATTTTTACCACCTTAGCTGAAACCGTCATTTTAGTTGGCTTGGTAGTGGTACTATTAATGGGCTCTTTTAGAAGCGCCATAGTGCCATTAATCACCATACCTATTTCTATTTTAGGTGCTATTGCCGCCATGTCTATGATGGGATTTTCGTTAAATCTATTAACCGTATTAGCTATCGTACTCTCGGTGGGCTTGGTGGTCGATGATGCCATTGTGGTGGTAGAAAACGTTGCCCGACTTATGCGTCAAGGCATGTCAAGATTTGATGCCGCCTTGATTAGTTCACGCCAGCTATTGGTGCCTATTATCTCGATGACGTTAACACTGGCAGCGGTGTATGCACCTATCGGATTTTTATCAGGCCTAACTGGCGTATTGTTCAAAGAGTTCGCCTTTACCTTAGCCATTGCCGTTATTATTTCAGGTATAGTTGCTATTACTTTATCACCTATTATGAGCGCTTATGTTTCACCTAAAGGTGGTGAGGAAGGCTGGTTCACCGGTAAAGTAAATCATATCTTTGAAAAACTGCAGTCGAGCTACGCCAAGTTATTAACGCAGATATTTAAGTGGCAAGGACAAGTTTTTCTTATTGCTTTTGTGGTCTCGCTACTCAGTGTGCCTTTTTATCTGCACTCGAAAAAAGAATTAGCTCCGGTAGAAGATCAAGCCATGGTTATGTTTGTCATTCAATCACCACCTGATGCTTCGTTAGAATATAACGTCGCGCAAATGAATCCTGTGGTGGCAAGCTTGCAAGAAATTGAAGGTGGGAAGAAAATTTGGCAGATCATTTTTGGCGGTGGTGGTTTTGGTGGTTTAGAGTTGGTTAATGCCGATGATCGCGACTATAGCGCCCAGTCATTAGTTCCACAAATTTACGGGAAATTAGCGCAAATACCGGGGCTAAATATGTTTCCTATTCTACCGTCTTCTTTACCGAGTTCAGGTCAGTTTGAAATTGAAATGATTGTTAAAGCTTCTGCACCCTATAGTGAAATGAAGCAATATGCCGATCGACTTGTTGGTGCAGCCTTTGCCAGTGGTCAATTTCTTTATGCAGATACCGATTTAAAAATAGATCTTCCGCAAATAGAGCTACAACTAAACCGAGAGAAAATTGCTGATTTAGGTATGACTGTCGGGGAAATTAGTGAACAACTAGGTATTTTATTGTCCAGCAACTTTGTTAATCGTTTTGATGCTAATGGTAAAGCATATCGTGTTATACCCATAGTTAATGACGAGGTGCGCAGTAAAACCGAAGCTATTTTATCGTTGAATATTAAATTACCTACCGGTGAGCTATTACCTGTATCAGCAGTGGCTGAATTAAAATGGAAAACTGTGCCTAGAGCCCTCGGTACCTTTGCTCAACAAGCTTCCTTTAGAATTTTTGGCGTCACGGCCCCGGGTTCAAACAAAGAAGCGGCTTTATCTGCCATTGAAAATGCGGCAAAAGAAATGTTGCCTTTAGGTTATTCCATTGACTATGCGGGCGAATCTCGTCAGTTACGCCAAGAAGGCAATACCTTAATTATGGTACTGGCGGTATCACTATTGATTGTCTTTTTAGTACTAGCGATACAATTTAATAGCTTTAGAGACCCTTTAGTTGTGCTGCTAGGTTGTGTGCCGTTAGCACTATCCGGTGCCTTGTTAATCCCTTACATGGAATTAACCACCATTAATATTTATTCGCAAATAGGCTTAATTACCTTGATTGGCTTAATTGCTAAAAACGGTATTTTAATTGTTGAATTTGCTAACCATGCCCAAGAGCTTGGCGCTAATAAACTTACTGCGGTAACTGAAGCAGCAACGACACGTTTGCGTCCTATTTTAATGACCACTGCAGCAACAATCTTGGGGCACTTTCCCTTGGTATTGGTTACTGGTGCAGGCGCAGAAGCGCGTAACAGTATTGGTATTGTTTTAGTGGCAGGTATGTTTATTGGTACCATATTTACCTTGTTTATTTTACCTAGCTTTTATTTATTGCTGGCTGAAAAAAGACATAAATTGGACGAGCACGAATTTGATGTATCACAAGCAGCACTCGATAAAGTCTGTTAAATATACATTACGTCTATCAGACCTTAAAACCTCGATTTAGCTGATGTAAAGCCACGGTGTGCATAGCACTTGTGGCTTTTTTATTGCCTCATTAATAGTTTTTCTAGCTATTTAGTCATTGCCGTAAATATCTATCGATTGTCAGCGTATGGTCGGCGACTTTTCAGTCAATTCTGAAGGTTATACTAGTTGCTAGCCTTTTCGACTAATAGCCGCTCAATATACAACTTCGCTTCGACACTATAGAGTAATGCTGTTACCGTCTTACTTACCTCTTCTTGGCTTTTATTATGGTGTTCTAACATCATCATCAGCTCACTAATAATGTTGGCTTCATAAACATAACAAGCCATAGGGTGCTTACTAAAAGCGGCCGACAACATAGCTGAATTAGTTATCTTCACTTGCACATTAAGCGCTTCTAATATTGACTGAGGAAAGCTCCAATGTTTAGCGATGTGGTAGGTTAACTTTTTTGACTTCTGCTGCATTAATTCTTTAAAAGCATAAGAGTTAGGTTGGCAGTCTGGGTGTACATAGGCAAAGGCGTCCATCAATAATTGATAAATAACCATATCACCCAAATTACAAATTAAGCCGATAAGATAGCCTTGTGCTGCCTCATTTTTATCAGGAGATGCCTTTATTAATTCTTTGGTAATAACACCACAGGCAAGGCTATGTTGCCAAATTTTGCTGCCATATTGCTTAAAGTATATTTGTGATTGTGGGGTTAACTTACTAATAAAGCCATTGATTACCCCTTCAATAAGGCCATTACTACCAAGCAACATAAAAGCGGATTTGAGATCGGTTATTACTTTATTGCTGTGATTATAAAATGAGGAGCTGGCCAATTCTATGACTTTTGCGGCTATTGAGGGTTCTTGCTGAATTAAATCAAGCAAAAGCTCAGTATCAAAATCATCGTCACGCAAATGAGCCATCACCTTGTGCAGAGAAGCAGGTAAAGCCGGCATGACATTAAGCATGCCATTCGGGTTTTTCAGCAAAACGGCAACCTTATCGGCAACATAACGTGATAGTTCATCATGCTGCACAGCTGCTGGTGATTGGCCAAATAAAAAATCATAGTAGCTTTGCTGGTGTGCCTCTTCAGCACTAACCAAGCTCAGCGGTTTAACTTGGTTAGCACTGTGTAACTTATCGATTGCTTGTTGCTGCAGTTCTTCAGCAGATACCTTATCTTCTTCAAAATAAAAATAATTGGGTTGCTGTTCAGCGTCACTACTGGGGAATAATAGCTTTACCACCTCTTTAAACATATGATATTTGTGTCCTATTAAGTTCGCAGCGCGCTTTTAATCGCTAGGTTCCACTATAGTTTGCCAATACAATCTCCAAAGTCACTATCCCACAACTGTTTTATCTATATCCATGGTATAAATTAAGAATAGCCCAAAGCTCTAAAAAGCATTGGCGCAATGAATAAAGCACATCAAGGTATCATTTGTGCAAAAGCACATAGGTAAAAAACAGCTAAACAAAAGCTCAAGCAATGGCTTGAGATTTTATCGACTTCTTATTGAAAAAATAGTGCATCCTTAGGCCATTTATTTTAATGTACTGTATGCAACAAAAACACACTTAACGGCTATTTCATTATGAAACTACATCACCTTGACGGTCATATTCAAACAATTTTGCTGGCAGAATATCCAGATAAGCTGTTACTGCTTGATGGTTGCTGTCGTTCGGATATCCCTGTGTTAAAGCACTTTATCACTCAGAAATTACAGCGCCCTTTTAATGATTTAACTTTGATTGTAGTAACTCATATGCATCCTGATCATGCTGGTGCCGCTAATACCTTACGGAAAATAACTGGCTGTAAAATTGCCACGGCCAATGTTGCTGGCCAGTGGTATTCAGGTCTAGAGGGACGGCTTATGCACCTTACCGACATATTGTTAGCTAAATGGGTCGCCAAACGCATGAAAAAACCCAGCAAAAAAACTTGGTATTCAAGCCAATTAATAGCTGACTATAAACTCAATGATGGTGAGCCGTTACCGGGCTTTTCAGACTGGGTTTCCTTAGCCACTCAAGGTCATACTGATAGAGATTTATCTTTACATCACCTAGCCAGCAATAAGGTTTATGTTGCTGATTTAATGGTTAAAGTAAAAAATAAATTTATTCCTCCCTTCCCTATTTTTTACCCTAATCGTTATCGAGCTTCACTGCACAAAATAATCGCGTTAAAGGCCGATAGTATTATCCTTGCTCATGGTGGAGAAGTAAGGCTATCAGAGCATGATTACCAACATATATTGGCGTTAGCGCCTAAAATACCCAGAACTCATTGGCGCTCCGTTAAAGCAAAGCTAAAGAATTCCTTCAAGTTGATGCCATCTAAGTAGCAGCCAAGCAATGACTAGTCGCCACTAGCGGTGTTTGGGTGATAATCAAGTACCGCTATTCACTCTCTCTACTGTTAGAAGCAGAATACTATGTACTTCGGACTAGCCAATTTTGATGGCTAAAATTGCACTACTGATTACTATATTGATTTACCTCAAAAACTCACTAATGCAATTAATTATCAATTAGATTAAAATCATGCCTTTAAATTTCTCTAAAGGATAAAGCTGTGACACCATTAATTTTAACAGGGGCTATTTTTTTCACCCTCGCCCTGATCTTTTATTCTATCGGCATCTGGAATGACTATTACCATAAAAAATTAAAGCTGTGGCATTTAACCATGTTTGGCCTTGGTGTTATTACCGATACTATTGGTACACTTTGCATGTACTTGCATGTCGGTCACCTTATCTTTACCGCTCATTCTATTTCAGGTTTCCTTGGCCTTTTCTTGATGATTTTCCACTTTTGTTGGGCATTCATAGCAATCCGGAATAATGATATTGAGCTACAAAAGACTTTCCATCGCTTTAGCATCCTTGTTTGGGCTTTCTGGATGATTTCTTATATTTCTGGCTTATACCTTGGCATAAGCGGATTAACTAATTAATACCAATTCCATTAAATTATTGCCCACTTGTACGGGGTAAAATATTACCGTCAAATTTAGGATTATCAAAGGCGGCTTTTTAAGTATTATATTTTCAAGCCTGTCAGCAATATTCAAAGGAAGTTTTCAAAAGTAACAGTGAGTTCGGTAGATAAGTATTCAGCTAACTATCTTGCCGGCCTCATAGTTATAGTTTTAGAAATAAACCGCAAGAATCAAAATTCTCTCTTATACTCAAGCGATTAATCTATAAAAATTACATAACCATGATTAATTTATTTTATATTAAGGAAGAGTACCGATTACCACCGTCTATAGTTATTGCTGTAGTTGTTATATGTGTAGTGCCTTTTATTTTACAATTACTTGGTGGCGATTTTGGCAATGCCCTGCCAGTAACAACGACAAGTAGGGCATCAGCAACATTACCGATAACAGCCGATGAAATGTTTTATCGCTTATCCGGCGGTTTTACCCATGCGCTACTTGAGTGGACTGCATTCAGCGCTGCGATCTTCGTGGTATTATTGGCTTTTTGTCATTATTCCATCACCCATGATATTACCACCCCAGTTATTGGCGTGGCCTTGTTTTGCGCGGGGTGTATGGATGCTTTTCACACCTTAGCAGCTACTCGGCTAATAAGTGCTGTCGCAGAAAATACTGATTTAATCCCCTTTACTTGGGCATTATCGCGAGTTTTTAATGCTGTAATCATGATTGCTGGCGTAGGGGTTTTTTTATCGGGGCGAAAAATAAATCCAGAAAATGGTATGAAATTCATTATTCTTATCAGCTTGGTTTTTGCACTGATTGGTTACTTGCTGATTTACTTTGCCGCAACAAGTCATGACCTACCTCAAACTCAGTTCCCCGATGCAATTATTCGCCGTCCCTATGACATTATTCCATTGTTATTGTTTCTATTTGCCGGCTTAGTTATTTACCCACTGTTTGCCAAACGTTACCCCAGCATTTTTGCCTCCGCGCTATTATTGAGCGCATTACCCGAAGTCGCGGTGGAATTACATATGGCCTTTGGTTCACAACGATTATTTGATAGTGATTTTAATATTGCTCACTTTTTAAAGATTATTGCCTATGTCATCCCCTTGGTTGGACTGGTATTAGACTATGTACAAACCTATAAAAATCAAATAAAACACCATGAGCAATTACAACTGGCCCATGAAACTTTAAACATTAAAGCAATAGAGTTGAATCGCACCAATGACCAATTAACTCAATCCAATGCCGAGTTAGAAAAGTTTGCCTACATTGCCTCCCATGATTTACAAGAGCCGCTCCGTAAGATTCAAGCCTTTGGTGACAGGTTACACAAGCGAGTGGAAATTATTTCAGATGAAAAAGCCATTGATTATATTGATCGAATGCAAAAATCTGCCACCAGGATGCGTAGTTTAATTGATGACTTATTGAAGTTTTCTCGGGTAGGTAGTGAAGATTATGTGCTTAAAGACATCGCTCTTACTGACGTATTAACGAGTGTGCTTGATGATTTACACATTAGTATTGATGAGAAATCTGCTCAGATTAACATAGCAGAGTTACCTCGAATCATGGGTGAGAGCAGTAAACTCTATCAGGTGTTTTTAAACTTATTATCCAACGCACTGAAATTCGCCAAGGCCGAACAAGCACCTATTATTACCATTAGCAGCCAGCGAGTATTAATCGAGAATATAGCCTATTGGCAAATTAAAATACAAGATAATGGCATTGGCTTTGAGCAAGAATACGCAGATAAAATATTTGAAGTATTTCAACGTTTGCACGGCCGTAGCCAATACCAAGGCACAGGCATAGGTTTAGCGATATGTAAAAAAATTGTCGAAAAACATAATGGCATGATACATGTTGAGTCTGAATTAGATAAAGGCGCATGTTTTATCTTATTATTGGAAGTAAAAGACCAAGAGTAATAGTCACAATTGAGGAAATAATATGAGTGAGAGTTTAACCCCAATAACAATACATATGTGTGATGATGATCCCGATGATCAATTATTAGTGAGTGATGCCTTAGAGGAAGCCCGCTTAGGTAACCCAATAGACTTCACTAACAATGGTAAAGAGCTATTACAGTATTTAAACAGAGAAGGGGCTTTTGCCCATTTAATTGATCAACCCCTGCCGGGGTTAATCCTGCTTGATTTAAATATGCCAGTCATGGATGGCAGGGAAGTATTAAACAAGATCAAACAAAACGAAAAATTCCGATCCATTCCGATAATAGTGCTGACCACCTCGAAAGCCGAAGCCGATATTGCCCGAACTTATGAGATGGGGGTCAATTCTTTTATTATAAAACCCGTTTCTTTTGATAGTTTAGTCGAAATGGTACGTTCAGTTTCTGATTATTGGTTTCACCTAGTTTCCTTACCCAAAAAATAGCTGGTATAAATTGTGATGGACCATGAATAATTATTCTAGATTGAAAATTCTGATCGTTGAAGACGATGAAGATGACTACATCTTATTAAGAGAACTGCTCATTGAGGCGATTGGCGAGGTGGATTCTATTACTTGGGCTGAGGATTTTAAATCTGCTCAAGTTAAAATTGCTAATGAGAATTTTGATTTTTATTTCCTAGACAATCGTTTAGGGGCTGAATTGGGCTTGGAATTAATCGCCGAAATAAAGCAACATTATGAAACTGCCCCGCCTATTATTATGCTCTCTGGTATAGATGATTATCAAACGGATCTCGATGCCATGGAAAAAGGCGCCGATGATTACTTGGTAAAAAGTGAATTAACCCCGCATTTACTCGAACGGACATTTCGATACTCATTAAAGAGTAAAGGCTTTGAAGCTAAACTGGCAAAATTGGCTCATTATGATGGTTTGACTGGCTTGTATAATCGCAGTCTATTTAATGAACTGCTCATTAAAGCGACCCAACAAAGTAAACGTTCAGGCAACCAATTTGCTTTGGTAACCCTAGATTTAGACAATTTTAAATTTATCAACGATAACTACGGCCATCCTGCGGGGGACCAGCTATTAACCAAGATTGCTCGGCGATTAAAGCATGTTACCCGCAGCTCTGATATCGTGGCAAGGTTAGGTGGCGATGAGTTTTCATTGTTGCTAAAGGATGTAAAAAATGACTCTGATTTTGTCAAGTTAGTTGAAAACATCATGGAAACTTTTCAAAAGCCTATACAAGTGTGCAGTAAATATGTGGCCGTAACACCCAGTATTGGCATAGCCATTTACCCAACCGATACGCACATAGCCAGTGAGCTTATCGACTTTAGTGATAGAGCCATGTATCAAGCGAAAGCGAATGGCCGTAATAGCTATAGCTTTTATAACCAAGAGCTACATCAAAAAGCGATTATTAAACATCTATTGGAATTAGAGCTTTATAGTGCCATCGAAAACAACGAATTACTCTTATATTTTCAACCCATAGTTTCGTTAAATAATAATGAAATTGTTTCGTATGAGGCTTTACTGAGGTGGCCTGATGGTGAAAAAGGCTTTCGTAACACTGAGGAGTTTATTGAAGTAGCCGAAGAGAGTAATTTAATCCTAAAAATAGGTGATTGGGTCTTTCAACACGCTTGTTTAAAGTTAGAGAGCTGGCATGCTCAAGGAATCACTGATCGACATATTTCTATCAATGCCTCAGCCAATCAATTTAATTCAGATGATTTTATTGAACTGGTGCAGAAATATGTGCAAGAAGTACCTGACTTGGCGAATAAATTGACCATTGAACTAACCGAGCGTAAACCATTAGATATTATCGAGAAGACAGTAAATAGGTTACAGATATTAGCTAACTTGGGTTTTAAATTTTCAGTTGATGACTTTGGCATAGGGCATTCATCTATTTCATATTTGCGCGCATTCCCGATGAATTCAATCAAAATAGATAAGTCTATTGTACAAAACATAGTAAATTCAAAGAAAGATATGGCGCTTTGCACAGCAATCATTTCATTGGGTGAGGCATTGAGCTTAAGCGTTATTGCTGAAGGAGTAGAGACTAAAGAAATAGCCAACATACTTAAGTCCTTAGCTTGTCCCTTTGCTCAAGGCTACTTATATTCCAAGCCTATGCCATTATAACAGAGTAAAACTTCCCCCTTTAAAGCCAGTGTTTCCCTTTTATTAAAGGTCATATCATTTACATGGCTATATTTTCGCTAACAGCTAATGTCAAAGTTTCGATAAAATTGAATTAAAATTGAAAACTGCTATACCTTAAATACATGTTGTAGTGTTACAAGGACGCAATAATCTATGTCTTCTGTTATTAAGAACACCAAGCATTTAACAAGTGAGAATGAAGTGGTTTTAGACGAACGCAGGCACGAATGTCCTAGTGAACATGCATTATGGTCGAAACTTAGTGTTGCCCAGCAAGCTTCTGTAAGTTCAATGCATAATTATGGTTATCAGCTTAGTTTTATTCGCAACGAAGCTGAAGAAATGCTGGTAGTCATGCTACTTAATGAAGCGGTTATTGTTATTGATGATGAAGGCACTATTGATACTCAAGTTAGTATGGATATCCGAAAGTAGTATTGTTTGGTAAAAAACAATCATTGCTGCGTGGGCATAATTATCACAGCACTATAATGGTACAAACAAAGTAATAGTGATCCAAATCAATGAAATAGAGCTAATACTTTATAAATAGCTTTACTTATATAGAGTTCTTGCTCTATAGTACACTTGTTCTTAAGCGAACACTTATTGTAATAATTTTTTGTAGCTTCCCCATAAGCTGATATGCCGGTGTAGTTCTTAACTATCTAATAGTAAAGAAAATGACATCGGCTTTTTTATGCCTGAAATTTAGTGAGTATTGCTGCTTATTCTTGATAAGAACTGCTAGGTATAACGCTTAAATGGGTAACACTCTCAGCCACTGAACTTGTAAACTGACTTAATGGTGTAACTTTCTATTACATCTTTTGCTGTAATTTAGCGCTAAATTAGCATTACTTTTACGGTAATCCCCCCATATTAAGTTATTGCTGCCTAGTTCACTGCTCACTAAAAGCGTAGACTATTGGCAATATATTCATCCACTAGCAGCTTAACTTAGCTAGTAAAGACTAAGGGACCTTATGTCTGAACACTCCTCAGCCAACACACTTACCGACACAGTTGCAACTGAAAAAAATCAAGAAAAGAAAGTTGCCATTCTCTTTGAGCTCATTCAATTTATCCGCCCCTATAAAGGTCATGTGTTAGCCGCATTTATCGCCCTTATTTTTACTGCTGCGGTAATGTTGTCTGTTGGTCAAGGCGTTAGGATGTTAATTGATGAGGGCTTTGCTCAACAGTCCATTGAGCAATTACAGCAAGCTGTGCTATTTATCTTGGCAATTACCGTATTCATTGCAGGCGGTACCTTTGCCCGCTTTTATTTAGTTTCCTGGTTAGGTGAGCGAGTCAGCGCGGATATTCGTTTGGCGGTGTTTAATCATGTCATTACCTTGCACCCCAGCTATTTTGAGACCAATGGCAGCGGCGATATTATGTCGCGTATCACCACTGATACCACGCTATTACAAAGTATCATCGGCTCTTCATTTTCTATGGCTATTCGCAGTGCCTTAATGCTGATTGGCGCCTTGGTAATGTTGTTTGCCACCAATATTAAACTAACCATTATTGTTTTAATTTCAGTGCCATTTATTTTGGTGCCCATCTTATTTTATGGCCGTAAAGTGAGAAAATTATCACGTAAAAGCCAAGATTCAATGGCCAATGTTGGTAGTTATGCGGGCGAAGCTATTGAACATATTAAAACCGTGCAAAGTTATACCCACGAGCAGCAAGAAAGGCACGCTTTTGCTGAAGAAGTTGAGAAGTCATTCGATATTGGCCGTAGTCGCATACAGCAACGCGCCACGTTAATCGCTGGCGTAATTATTATTGTTTTTGGCGCTATTACCGGCATGTTATGGGTCGGTGGCAGTGACGTGATCCAAGGTAAGATGAGTGGCGGCGATTTAGGCGCTTTTGTATTTTATGCCATTTTAGTGGCTTCTTCTTTAGCAACCATCTCAGAAGTATTAGGTGAATTACAGCGCGCTGCTGGTGCGACCGAAAGGCTCATTGAGATTTTACAAGTTAAAAGCCATATTTTGCCGCCAAAAGAAAATGCGGTATCGGCAAATAATCTTAACGCAGAAATCACTTTTGAAGAAGTGAGCTTTAACTACCCTTCAAGGCCAGATCAAGCAGCAACGCAACGGCTCAACTTAGTCGCGGAGCAAGGTAAAGTATTGGCGTTAGTTGGCCCATCCGGCGCAGGAAAAACTACGCTATTTGAACTGCTGCAGCGCTTTTATGATCCACAAGTGGGCCGTATAACCTTAGGCGGTACCGATATACGCCAGCTTGACCCGGAAGACCTTCGCCAACAAATGGCCTTAGTGCCACAACAGCCAGCACTATTTAGCAGTGATGTTTTTCATAATATACGCTACGGCAAGCCTGATGCTAGTGATGAAGAAGTCATCTCTGCCGCTAAAAAAGCCCACGCTCATGAATTTATCAGTCAATTACCGCAAGGCTATAAGAGTTATCTAGGAGAGCGTGGTGTGCGTCTTTCTGGCGGCCAACGCCAACGTATTGCTATTGCTCGGGCAATATTAAAAGACCCACATATTTTATTGCTAGATGAAGCAACCAGTGCTCTTGATAGTGAAAGTGAACATCATGTGCAACAAGCACTTGAAGAATTGATGCGTGGTCGCACCACCATTATTATTGCTCATCGCTTTTCAACAATACAACATGCTGACCATATTGCGGTATTAGATCAAGGCCAGTTAGTTGATATCGGTGACCATCAATCATTATTGCAAAGCTGTGGCTTATATCAGCGCTTAGTGGAGCTACAGTTTAAACAAGTAAGCTAAGCTGAAATCACATTTCAGGACGAGATAGAGATACAGGTACAAAAAAAGGAGAACCACTAAAGCGTTCTCCTTTTTTCATTTTAGATTAGTCGATTTAATTAATTCTGAAAATCATCGGGTAAGATATTTTCATCTTCATCGCCGGAATCAGTTGCTTCAGGCAAGTCATAATCTTCCGCTTCTTGTTCAAGCCAATCACAAATAATGGCATCGGCTTGTTCTTTGCCGGTATATTTTAGTGATGAAAAAGCTTGTACTCGAATATCAGCATTTAATGGTGCTAAGGCTTTCTTAACGCTAAGCACTTCAGCGCTACGTTTACCTTGTGATAACTTGTCACATTTAGTCAACAAAACTAACATAGCTAATTCGCTATCTGCTGCCCATTGAATTAAATCCATGTCTAAGTCTTTAAGTGGATGACGAATATCCATTAAAATGACGATGCCTTTTAAGCACTGACGTTTTTCTAAATATTCACCCAGTGCTTTTTGCCATTTTTTCTTCATTTCTAATGGCACTTTGGCAAAGCCATAACCTGGCAAATCGATTAGGCGGCGATCCTCTGCTACTTCAAACACGTTGATAAGCTGAGTTCGACCGGGAGTTTTACTTATGCGCGCCAATCCTCTTTGATTGGTTAGCGTATTTAAGGCACTAGATTTACCTGCATTAGAGCGGCCCGCAAAGGCGACTTCAATACCAGAATCAGCTGGTAAACGACGAATATCTGGGGCGCTAAGGGTAAAGGCGGCTTTAGTTAAATGTATCTTTGTAGAAGACAAGGGCTTAACTCGTTTAAAATTTTCGTCATTATAGCGTTTTTCTTCAACAAATATTATTAAAAAAATGCACAAAACAGCGAAATCACAGTTTTTTTTGTCTGATTTTTTCTTCTCCACTATTACACGGGGCCAATATTCGTGTAAAATGCCGACACATCCATCATACTTTTTTATCATTTTTTAATTAGATAGCTATTATAATATTCAAAAAGCTAAGTGATTAATGACAAGCAGAGAGCAACTCAATGAAAAAAATTATCTTTTCGCTACTTGTAGCCTTAAGTTCCGTAAGTGCTGTACAAGCCGCAGATGCTAACGCAGGTAAAGAAAAATCAGTCACTTGTAGCGCCTGTCACGGTCCTACAGGTGTTAGTGCAAGTCCTATGTTCCCTAATCTTGCCGGTCAAAATGATGCTTATATCATTAAGCAATTAAAAGATTTTAAATCAGGCGCACGTACCGATGCCATGATGGCGCCTATGGCGGCTAACTTATCTGAAGCAGATATGGCTGATTTAGCGGCTCATTTTTCTGGTTTACCTAGTGCCAACGAGCAAGCGGCAGCATCAGCAAGTACTGGCTCTAGTACAGATGCAGCGCCAGTAAGTGCTCCAGCTGCCGGTAATGTTGAAATTGTCGCTTCTACCCCAGCATCAGCAATTTATGCAGGTAATGTAGCAGCCGGTAAAGATAAAGCACTAGCCTGTGCCGCTTGTCACGGCGCTGACGGTAACAGCTTAGTACCTATGTACCCTAGCCTTGCGGGTCAAAGTGCTAACTATATTGCTAAACAACTAGCTGATTTCAAATCAGGCGATCGTAACGACCCAGTAATGGCGGGTATGGTTGCAGCGTTATCGAAAGAAGACATGAACGACTTAGCCGCTTTCTTTGCTGTACAAAGCAAAAATGCAGGTACTGGCGAGTCAAATGAAGTTGGACATAAATTATACATTGGCGGCGATGCAGATAAAGGTGTTACCGCTTGTATTGCTTGTCATGGTGTTGCAGGTAAAGGCATGAAACAAGCCGGCTTTCCAAGTATTACTGGTCAAAGTAAAGATTACTTGAAAAAGCAACTTGCTAGCTTCCGTGACGGCAGTCGTGGTAATGATAACAATGGTATTATGCGTAACATAGCCATTAAATTATCCGATGCTGATATTGAAGCGGTTGCACAATATATCACGTCATTAAAATAAGAATGACTTGCTTGCTTCATTAGCAAATTTATAAAAAAGCAGCGATTATCGCTGCTTTTTTTTTATGATCTTTTTGTATAATTCGAAATTAAGTAGACAGCTAGCAACTAAATTGAAAATTAGTCATTTAATGGAAAAATCCCAATTAATGGATAAATCGCAGCTAAATGAACAGCAAAATTAACCCTACATTCTTTGTCGCTTGTCAGCAGTGTGATGCACTTTATGACAAGCCACAGTTAAAACAGGGACAACTAGCCAAATGCAACCGCTGTGGCAGCACCTTAATTGAACGCAAGGTTGACTCCATTGAGCGTAGCTTTAACTGGTCGCTTGCCGGTTTAATGCTAATGTTACCAGCCATTTTATTACCTATCATGGGTGTTACCTTGGCTGGGCAATTCCATCAAGCGTCATTATTTGATTGTATCCTGGTTCTGATTGACCGTGGCTTTTTCATGATCGCCAGCTTGGTATTTCTCTTTGCTATTGCCGTGCCCATTGTCCGTTTAGCCGGCGCACTTTATATTTCCTACAGCTTTAAATTTCACAAACTGAAACCTTCACTGCTAAACTTTTTTCGCGCTTATCATTACCTTGATAACTGGGCTATGCTCAATGTTTTTATGCTTGGCATTGTTGTATCTATGTATAAGTTGATTGATGATACTGAACTATCAATCAACCTTGGCTTATTTGCTTTTGTCTTCTGGCTAATTTGCTCTACCATGTCAGCTGCGGCACTCGACCAAGATTATATCTGGGATAAGTTAGAGCGGGCTTTCCCGAGGAATTGTGCTAATGAACACAGCTAAAAGTAAGGGCTTAGCTTTATGCCCTAAATGCCATAAGCTTAATAGTTTACAGGCCGAACCGCAGCAGTGTAGCCGCTGTCACGGCATGTTTTATCAACGTAAACATAACTCTTTACAATACACCTTGGCTTGGAATGTTGCTGCCTTAATCGCATTTATTCCAGCGAACCTTTATCCAATAATGATTGTCTATCAATTGGGTATTCCTAGTGATGCCACAATTTTGTCGGGTATCGGCGAATTTATTGATCATGGTTTATACCCGATAGCGATTATTATTTTTACCGCCAGTATCATAGTGCCTTTAATAAAAATTATTGGCTTATTTGTGTTAGTTTATAAAGCACACACAGGCATCCGTTTAAAGCCCAACAAACATAGCAAAATTTACCATATACTTGAGTTTTTAGGCCCTTGGTCAATGCTTGATGTTTTCGTTGTGGCTTTAATGGTAACCGTAGTAGAGCTTGGTTTTGTTACCTCAGTGGCTGCAGGTCCTGCGATAAATTACTTTACCATTACGGTAATTTTCACCATGTTTGCTGCAAATAGTTTTGACCCACGCTTACTGTGGGATAAGAAAGCAGATAAGAAAACAATAGAGCAAGCACTATTACCGTCAGACAAGCTGCTAGAAAATTTACTAGGCACTTTACCAGAAGAAAAGGGACAGAAATGACCAATAACAAAGATACTGCTGCCTCTGAGCATAATCAAAAAATTGACAAATATATTGCTGAAATTGTCCCACGTCAGGGCATATCTATTATTTGGTTTGTGCCTTTTATCGCCTTGATTTTTGGTTTATGGCTAACGGTAAAAGTTGTTTCTGAACAAGGTACCTTGATCACCATAGAGTTTGATAATGGCTCTGGCATAGTGCCTAATAAAACAGAAGTACGTTTTAAAGGCTTAATAACAGGCTTAGTCAAAAAAGTTGTACCTTCGGCAGACTTGCAGCGCGTTATTGCCGAAGTAGAAATATCTAAAAACTTTGCTAATTATTTGACTAAAAACACCCGTTTTTGGTTAGTCAGTGCTGATATTTCCTTACAGGGTATCTCTGGCTTAGAAACGCTAATTTCGGGTAGTTATATTACTATCCTGCCAGATACCAGGAATGAGGCCGATAGTCAGGATCACTTTATTGCCTTAACAGAAGCGCCAACGTTAGATATGTCGACCCCGGGCTTACACCTGACCTTGCATACCGATGTATTAGGCTCTATTAGTGAAAACTCTCCTATTAGCTTCAAACAAATCCCCATTGGCTATGTCACAGGTTATCACTATATTGAAAGTAGTAAGAAAATTGCCATTAACATTTTTATCGAACCAGAATTTGCCCACTTGGTAAAAGAGAACTCTTTATTTTATAACACCAGTGGCATACAAGTTACTGCCTCACTTTCTGGTGGGGTTAAAATCAATACCGATTCATTAGCTTCGATAATGGCGGGCGGCATTGCCGTAGATACCTTAAGTTACCAAAAAGATTTAGCACCCGCACACAATGGCCAAGAATTCCCCTTACATGCTGATTTTCAATCAGCTGAAATGGGTCATGAAGTAGAGTTAACCTTGGATTGGAATTCTGGCATTGATCACAATGCAGCAATTTTATACCAAGGCCTTACTATTGGTGTTATTGAGTCATTTAGTAAAATCGACCCTGTGAGTCGAAAAATTACCGCCACCGCAAAAGTTAACCCACGTGTTGTACCCTACCTAACGGAACAGTCTCAGTTTTATATTGTTGCACCGCAAATTAGTCTTGCCGGTTTATCGAACGCTAAAACCTTATTAACTGGTAGTTACATCAGTATCAGGCCATCTCTAGCTGGAAAACCTCGCAACAAATTTAAAGTGTTTAGTAATAAACCGCCTTATAAATATAGCGAACCAGGTTTACACTTAATGTTAACCAGTAATGACCGTAGCTCATTACAAGTGGGTAGCAGTGTTTATTACAAGCAGCAAATAGTCGGTAATATACAAGCCATCGAAACCACTGCACCTGAGCGCCATTTAATTCATATTCATGTGCAACCCGAATTTAGTCATTATGTGAATCATAGCAGTCGATTTTACAATAATTCCGGCGTGAAGATATCGGCAAGTTTACTGGGGATCGATATTCAAGCCCAATCACTACAGAGTATTTTAACCGGCGGCATTGCTTTTTCTAATCAAAGAAATAGCCATGGCAATAATCAAGATACGCAAAAGAAATTGGTTAAAAACGGTGATAGTTTTTCACTGTATGCCAATAACAAACTGGCCGAGCAAAATGTGAGCTTTACCCTGAATATTGCTGCCAGTGAACAAGTAAGCACCAACACCCGTGTTTTATATCGTGGTATTGAAATTGGTGCCATTCATCAAGTTCATAGCCAAGGGGAATACCAGCAATTACAGTTAGGTTTATTAGCTAAATATCAGTATATCTTAAAGGCTAATACTCAATTTTACTTAGTTAAGCCCAGTTTAAGCCTGTCCGGTGCTAGCGATACTGATGCTTTTTTTGGTGGTACTTACATCACCTTTAACTTGGGTCAAGGTGATGTACAAACGCAATTTAACTTATTTAACAAACCGCCAGTAAAATCGGCTAGCGCGCCAGGTTTACAACTTACCTTACTCACTGAACACGCCAGCGTAGCAACACCGGGTAGTGCGGTTAGTTACCGCGGTATAACCATTGGTCAAGTGGATAATGTCAGCCTAGATAAGGCAGATGATAATATTAAAGTCAGCATCACTATTGATGAAGAACACCGAGATTTATTACAAAGTACCAGCCGCTTCTATAATGCGGGCGGTATTAGTATTTCTGGTGGTATCAGCGACTTCGTAGTAAAAACAGAATCACTTGATGCCATTTTACGTGGTGGTATCAGCTTTTACACTCCAGACACGGCACTAACGAGTTCGTTAACAACGAAAGCGCCAGTTGAAGAACTGGCAACGTTTACCTTATTTAAACATGAAGAACATGCCAAAGATGCCGGCCAGGCAATCAGTATCCAATTTAATGATATTTCCGGCTTAAAAGTAAATACCAAGGTGGTCTATCAAGAGCAAGCCGTAGGCGTGGTTGAGCGTTTAATTTTTAGCAAAAATAAAGTTGGCGTTACCACACTGGTGTTACTCAATGATTTAGGTAGTCAATACGCTAGACAAGGTACTAAATTTTGGAAAATTGAACCACAAATAGGCTTAGTCGGTTCAAAAAATGTTGCCGCTTTACTCGATGGTGCTTTTATTGGTCTATTACCTTCGCATTCAGCAGAGACTAAGCAGCAATATGAGTTTCAAGCCCTTGAGCTAGCACCTACGGTTGAGCAATTAGCTTATGGCTTAAATGTTAAGTTAACTGCCCCACGACTTGGTTCGGTACGTGTCGGTAACCCTATTTTGTATCGTCAAATTAAGGTCGGTAAAGTCATTGGTATTGATTTATCACCGACAGCTGATCAAGTGAATATTTTTATCAATATTGCCAAACGTTACGCGCCACTCGTAAACGGCCAAAGTCAGTTTTGGAATACCAGTGGTATCAAGATTGAAGCCGGAATTTTCTCTGGGGTAAATATTGATTCAGAGTCAATAGAAACTCTGATTGCTGGTGGCATTGCCTTTGCAACACCAGAGCCTGAAGATAAGCTTGATAAAGACGTAACCTCCCTACCAGCAAGTTTCGTCCTACATCAAGATGTCGATAAAGACTGGTTAGAATGGCAACCTAAAATTGCCATTGACCAAAAAAACGCAGCAGCTGACTCAAAGTAGAGTAAAGACATTAATTAATTGCTTACATTTTAATTAGCTGCAACAGTTTAATTTGGCGACTTTCTCATTTATGTTAGCTAACTCCTGTTAAGTTAAGCGAACGCAATAATAAATGAGTAATCGCCTCAAAGCATTATTAGCTAATTGGTTTACCGAAAAAGACTCCTGCCAATGGGTGCTTGCCAGCATCATTGAAACCCAACGTTCCTCTTACCGTAAAGCGGGCGCTATGATGCTCATTAGTAGCCAAGGCAAAAGTTATGGTCTATTAAGTGGTGGCTGCCTAGAAGCAGATTTAATGCGGCAAGCGCAAAAGTGCTGGCATAAAAATACTAATATTACTGTCTGTTATGATATGCAAGATGATAGTGATGTTGCCTGGCAACTGGGCATAGGTTGCGGCGGTTTAGTGAAGGTATTACTACAACCGATTAACCGTGATAATAACTACCTCGACTTAGTCACTTTAAAAAGCCAACTCGATAACCGTAACCCTTGTTTTTATCATATTGATAGCTTCGATAACGAAACCAGCCTTCGCAGCAGCTCTTCGACTATCGAGCAAAGCGCCGTTCAAAAACCCTGTCAAACTAACAATCAAGTTTTATCAAAGCCAGTCAGATCTCTTGA
>NZ_JABSOV010000032.1:0-13879 GCF_013215345.1 Colwellia sp.
ATTGAGGGGTTAGAGTGATCTCTATTTAACAGACACAAAACAAAGGCCGATATTTACGTTATGCTTTTTTAGCTTTATTAACTGAGAAGTTAGAGTGATATCTATTTAACAGGCACAAAAAAAGCGCCAACAGGCGCTTTTTTACGTTTATCGCAGTAAAGAAGAATCTACTTCTTGCTAAGTGCACCAAAACGTTTGTTAAATTTATCAACACGACCACCGGTCTCAGCTTCTTTCTGCTTACCAGTGTAGAATGGGTGACAAGCAGAACATACGTCTAGGTGAATGTCTTTACCTACAGTAGAACGCGTTACTATAACATTGCCACAAGAACAATTTGCTGTGAATTCAGTGTACTTAGGATGAATACCGTTTTTCATGGGGACCTCTATCTCATTTATGAGAATTTGGGCGTATCGCCACTTAGCCATTTATTATTGCCTATTGCTATAATAGACCAAACGCTAAGCACCATACGTAGTTAAAAATTAATGGGGGCAAATTGTAAAGGATAGTTTTATCAACTGCAACATAAAAGAGCATAAGTAGGCTAAAAAAAGACTTTTGGGGCTTATTTACTAACAAAGCAATAATGTTTCTTGGCAGCTGCCATTACAGCGGGCAAAATAGACTCAACAATTGCTAACCACACCAGTTAATTAACCGTGTCTGAACATTACATTCAAGTTGCTATTCCTGTCCCTATGCGGCAGTTATTTACTTATCAAGTGCCCGAAACATTAAGCTCTCCTGCACTTGAAGTAGGTGAACGTGTCGTGGTGCCTTTTGGCCCGCGCAAAGTTATTGGTATTGTTATTGATGAACATGCAGAGTGTAATTTCGATGTCAGTAAAGTGAAAAGCATTACTGGCCGTCTTAATGATAATTTTAATTTAAGTAAGCCATTAGTTAGCTTTTTACAGTTATGTGCCCATTATTATCACCACCCCATTGGTGATGTTTTTAAACAAGCCCTACCCATATTACTGCGGAAAATAGAAAACATTACCTTAAGTCCTCCTATGGTTTGGCAGGCAAAGACAGTTGATAAAGACCTTAAAGAAATACTTGTTAAACTCGAAAAAAAAGCAGCTAAGCAATTTGCTTTATATCAACTCATCAACAGTCACCACGGCATTAGTTGGGTAGAACTTCGCACCTTAGGCTATAGCAAAGCACAGTTAAATGCTCTACAGAGTAAAGATTTAATTATTGAGAAAGAGCAACTTGCTAGCCAATTTTCTTGGCAAGAAGATACCCTTAATCAAGCTGATAGGTTAGTGCTTTCCAGTGAGCAAGCCATCATAGTCAGTGCTATTAATAATTCTTTAGCACAGTTTTCTTGCCACTTGGTTGACGGGGTTACCGGTAGCGGGAAAACTGAGGTTTATTTGCAGGCCATGGAAGATGTACTTGCTGATAATAAACAAGTCTTAGTGATAGTGCCTGAAATTGGTTTAACACCACAAACATTAAACCGCTTTGAACAACGCTTTAACGTGCCTATTGCTCTGCACCATTCAGGGCTAAATGATAAAGAACGTTTAGCCACTTGGTTAAGTGCTCAACAAGGCAGTGCCGCCATTGTTATTGGCACACGCTCGGCAATTTTCACCCCTTTGCACCGTCTTGGCTTAATCATTATCGATGAAGAGCATGACTCCTCATTAAAGCAACAAGACAGTTTTCGCTATCATGGTAGAGATATGGCCATTCTTCGTGCCAGACAGCTCGATATTCCCATTGTACTTGGCAGCGCTACACCAAGTTTTGAATCACTGCAAAACGCCTTGTCAGGAAAATATAACTACCATCAATTACTCAATCGAGCCGGTAAAAGTAATAAAGCAAAAATAGCGCTTATAGATATGAACCTGCAGCAAGTTGAATACGGTTTATCTGGCACCCTTAAACATGAAATAAAGCAAACAATAGCACGCGGTGAGCAGGTGCTATTGTTTTTGAACCGACGTGGTTATGCGCCAGCGATCAACTGTCAAGAGTGTCATTGGTTAGCTGAGTGTCAGCGTTGCGATAAACCCTACACCTTGCACCAAAAACAACAACTACTTATTTGCCATCATTGTGGTAGCCAAAAACGTATACCTCCTCAGTGTCCAAGTTGCGGCAGTGTTCGTATCGCGCCATTAGGTCAGGGTACCGAGCAATTAGAATCTCGCTTAGCCGAACTATTTCCTGACACTTCTATCGTACGTATTGACCGTGATAGTACCCGAAAAAAAGGTGAATTAGCAAAGTTGCTGCAGGAAGTCACTGATAAAAAACACCAACTGCTTGTTGGTACGCAAATGCTTGCCAAAGGCCATCACTTCCCCGATGTCACCTTGGTTGCCGTACTTGATGTTGATGGGGCTTTATTTAGCTTTGATTTTCGCGCCAGTGAGCAAATGGCGCAACTACTGATACAAGTGGCTGGGCGTGCTGGACGCGCCAGTAAACCTGGAAAAGTATTAGTGCAAAGTAATTATGTTGATCACCCCTTATTACAAGACTTGGTACATAATGGTTACCATCACTTTGCCCATCAAGCACTTACTGAACGTAAACAAGCACGACTACCGCCCTTTACTTTTCAAGCTTTGCTACGTGCTGATGCCAATTACCCTTCGTACCCAGAAAAATTCTTACGGGCGCTAACGCAGCAGCGGTTAGATGGATGTGAGTTTGCTGGCCCAGTTGCGGCGGCAATGGAGAAAAAAGCGGGTAAGTTTAGATACCACTTAATCATTCAAGCTAAATCACGTAAAGATTTACATCGAGCAATTTTACAACTGCTTATGCAGATACCTAACAATGAATGGCAAGGTAAGGTTCGATGGAGTTTAGATATCGACCCCATTGATCTTAACTGGTAACAAAAAACTGAAAGCTTTTCCGTTCATAGAAAAAGTGTTCGCTTTTTATGCTGAGTAGTATTAGCGTGTTTTTTATTATCAGCTCGGTTACACTAGCTAAAATTTTCCCTGTTATCGATCCTTCCCTTTCCATGGCTAATCAAGATTACGTTTCTCGCTCACCGGCAAAAAAGAAAAGAAAACCCCGTAACGATAAAAAACCAGTAAAACATTCCAGTGGCTTGCCAATAAAAGCCAAGCTAGTCAGCCTATTGTTAGTGTCATTAATTGGCGCATTTTCCTATGGTTTATGGTCACTAAAAACAGACCCTAGCACTAAAACCCCCTTAGTTGAGTCAGTTAAAGCAACACCCGATAACAAATCAACAAAAAAGACTACGGAGTTACCTAAGCCGCCTAAAGAAAAATGGACTTATGTAAAGGACTTAGCAAGTAAGGAAATTGAAGTCGGTGAATATAAGGTGGTCGAAAAAGGCCCTTATAAAATGCAATGTGGTTCATTTAGAACACAAAAACAAGCTGAAGTATTAAAAGCAAGAATTGCCTTTGCTGGACTCGAAGCTCAAGTCAAAAGTGTTACTGGAAAAAGTGGCCTTTGGCATAAAGTATTCTTAGGCCCCTACCCCCGTAAACGCCTTGCTGAAAAAGATAAACATAAGCTTAAACGCAACAACATTAATTATTGTCAAATTTGGTTATGGCAATAATTAATATATAACTTCCTCCTTGAAAAAACTACAAAGACCCCAATTACATTAGCATCAATGAATTGAGTTAAAATGAGGTTAATGTGACTACTATTATTTCAGTAAGACGTAATGGCAAAGTGGCTATTGGTGGCGATGGTCAAGTATCACTTGGCAATACCGTAATGAAAGGCAATGCCCTAAAAGTTCGCCGTTTATATAATAACAAAGTACTGGCTGGTTTTGCTGGCGGCACCGCTGATGCATTTACTCTGTTTGAGCGTTTTGAAGCTAAATTAGAGCAACATCAAGGCCACCTAACCAAAGCAGCCGTTGAGCTTGCTAAAGACTGGCGCAGTGATAGAGCGTTAAGAAAGCTAGAAGCTCTACTTGCCGTTGCTGATGAAACCGCTTCGTTAATAATTACCGGTAATGGCGATGTTATTCAGCCAGAGCATGATCTTATCGCTATTGGTAGCGGTGGTAACTTTGCCCAATCTGCCGCCATAGCCCTGCTAGAAAATACCGAATTAAGTGCCAAAGAGATAGTAGAAAAATCATTAACTATTGCTGGCAATATCTGTGTATTTACCAATCAAGAACACACCATAGACGAACTATAGTTCTAGCTCTTGTACTAGAGAAATCTGATTAGAATGCTGCTTGAGTATGAGTCGAGTACTCCTTAGGTGGCAAAGAGGAATAAAAATGTCAAATATGACCCCACGTGAAATTGTCCATGAATTAGATAGCCATATTGTTGGTCAAAGTGATGCTAAACGTGCTGTTGCCATCGCACTAAGAAACCGCTGGCGTAGAATGCAGCTTGATAAAGATTTACGTAACGAAGTTACCCCTAAAAACATCCTAATGATAGGGCCAACAGGTGTTGGTAAAACTGAAATTGCTCGCCGCTTGGCAAAGCTTGCCCATGCACCCTTTATTAAGGTGGAAGCGACTAAGTTCACCGAAGTAGGCTATGTCGGTAAAGAAGTAGAAACCATTATTCGTGACCTGGCCGATATGGCAATAAAAATGGTTAAAGAGCATGAGATGGATCGTGTTAAACATCTTGCAGAAGAAGCCGCTGAAGAACGTATTTTAGATGTGCTTTTACCACCTGCTCGTGACAATTTTGGTAATGATGAAACAAGTGAAAACACCAATACTCGTCAAATTTTCCGTAAAAAATTACGTGAAGGTAAGCTAGATGATAAAGAAATTGAGCTTGATTTAGCCGCGCCGCAAATGGGTGTTGAAATAATGGCTCCTCCGGGCATGGAGGACATGACGTCACAATTACAAAGCATGTTCCAAAACATGTCTAGTGAAAAAACCAATAAACGCAAACTTAAAATTAAAGATGCCTTTAAAGCTTTACAAGAAGAAGAAGCTGCTAAAATAGTTAATCAAGATGACATAAAACAAAAAGCTATTGATGCGGTAGAGCAAAATGGCATTGTCTTTATCGATGAAATTGACAAAATTTGTAAACGTGCCGAGAATTCTGGCGGCGGCGATGTATCTCGTGAAGGTGTGCAGCGCGACTTATTACCTTTAGTTGAAGGTTGTACGGTAAGTACTAAGCATGGCATGATCAAGACTGATCACATTTTGTTTATCGCCTCAGGCGCATTCCAAATGTCTAAACCATCGGATCTTATTCCTGAGCTACAAGGTCGTTTACCTATTCGAGTTGAGTTACAAGCGCTAACCGCTGACGATTTCGTTCGTATTTTAACAGAACCTTTTGCTTCACTTACTGAGCAATATATTGCCTTACTTGCCACAGAAGGCGTAGAAGTAACCTTTACCGATGATGGCATTAAGGCTATTGCTGATGCAGCTTGGCAAGTTAATGAAACCACTGAAAACATTGGTGCACGTCGTTTACATACCATGATGGAGCGCTTGGTTGAAGATTTATCATTTAATGCCGACCAACGAAGTGGTGAAAATATCAGCATAGATGAAGCTTATGTAAGTAAAATATTAAGCGAAGTGATTAAAGACGAAGATTTAAGTCGTTTTATTCTTTAATCGCCCGATAGCTTAAAATTGACAAAAAATATAACGATATAAATAGCGATATAAATAACTTTATAAGTGATTTATAAAAACAAGAGGTTAGATGGTTTACTGCGATGAATATTACCCGTTTTGTTATAGATAATAACCAACACAGCCTAACTATTGAATTTTCTGCCAGTAAAGCGAGTGCAAATGCAGAGCTAAGCTTTGAATATTTACGTATTAGCTCGCCAGAAAACTCAGCGAAAAAACTAAAATCGGGTCAGGTTGCTATTACTAGCCATAAAAAGGCGGTGCTGTTAGTTAATATTGAGAGTGTGGCAAAACATGGTTACCGGTTAATTTTCGATGATGACCATAGCGCTATTTATAGCGAAGAATATCTGCAAGTATTAGCCGTTGAGTATAAAACGCGATGGCAACAGTATTTAGCTGAGCTAAAAGCCAGTGGTCACTCTCGTGAAGCTATGATTGATATAAAGCAGTTATAAAACAGTTATAAAACAGTTATAAAACAGAAAATTTAGCCTAATTAATATCGGCTTTATATTTAAAAGCCAATAAAAAATGCCCTGACTGCAAAAGAGTCAGGGCATTTTTATTAGATTCATTACTAATCCAAGCAGAGCAATTAATCCGTTTCTATAAGGTAAACTATACGGTAAATCGACTAACCTCTTTGGTTAGTACTTCCGCCTGCTGTGATAACTCTTCACTCATACGCTCATTTTGTTTAGCTGACTCGCCAGATTGTTCAGTAACATCTCGAATCATCACTACATGTTGGTTAACTTCTGAGGCAACGGTACTTTGCTCTTGAATTGCAGTGGCAATAGCACTGTTCATATCCATGATCAAAGCGACATCTTGCGTAATTTCATCCAACATAGTCCCTGCAGAACTTGCTTGCTCGGCACTCTCCTCACCTTGATTTCGGCATTCTGCCATTAACAAGACAATCTCTTGAGTACGTTTTTGCAATAAACCAATAATGTTTTCAATTTCTTGTGTTGAGTCTTGTGTTCTACTCGCTAGCGTTCTTACTTCATCAGCAACTACGGCAAAGCCTCGTCCCTGCTCTCCAGCTCTTGCCGCTTCAATAGCTGCGTTTAAGGCAAGTAAGTTAGTTTGTTCGGCAATACCACGGATAACACCTAATACCGAGGCAATGGTGACACTCTCTTTTTCCAGCTCTTTAACAACATTTTCTGAGTCTAACAGCTTCGCAGAAAGCTGACCTATTTGATTAATGGTCTGCTCAACTCCGGCTTTACCTTTCTCTGCATTAGTATTTGTTAGCTCAGCTTTATGGGCCGCTTCTCGAGTATTAGTGGCAATTTCATCGACAGTAGCGACCATTTCGGTTACCGCTGTTGCCACCAAATCAGTTTGTTGCATTTGCGTTTCCACCCCTTCATTAGCATTGTAGATATTTTCTGCCAAACTACCTGTAGCAGAGTTAAGGGTGTTTACTGAGTGGTTAACTTCAACAATCAATGAGCGGAAATTGGTTAGCATATGATTGAATACTTCAGCCATATCCGATAATTCATCGCCACCACTGACATCAACTTCAGTGGTTAAATCATTACTTTGAGCAATTTTATTCATGGTCTGCTGCAAGTTATTGATGCGGTCTAAAATACTTCTGCCTATTAGCCAAGCACTGCCTAAGGCGATCACTAGCACCACAGTAAATAAGCTATATGCCAAGGTATTAACAAAGCTAATATCAGCTTTTACCGCCGCCTCACTCTTCAATAATAGTTGTGCCAGCTCATTGTCAACTTGGTGAACAACATTAAGCATGTCATTCATCACGCCCATTTTCTCATGATAACCAAGCGATTTTTGAGCTGCAACTAACTTTAAGAAAGCACTTTGATAAACTTTAATTAGCTTACTAACTTCCTTCCTTTTAGCTGCAGAGAAGTTACTTTCTTGCACACTCAACAGTAACTTCTTGGTATTAGCTTCAATCTTATCGACATATTTATCATCGAGTCGTAACATAAAATCTTTTTCATTACGCCTTAGCTGTAACATCTCACTACGCAAACGATAATTATTTTTACCTATAAGTGTTTCAACATCATGAACCGCGGCACGAAGCTCTCCATATAAGCCAGACTTGGCATCCAAACCAATTTTATTTTGCAGGACAACAACCTTATTAAATTGACTCAGATACTCAGTTAAAATACTCCCAGTACTGGCTAATTCAGGCATAGTTAAACCAACTTGAGAAAAATCCTTTGTTAGAATATTAATTTGCTGTTGCACTTCGGTCATTTTATTATGAAATTGTTCCGAATATTTCAACGTTTTACGGGTAGAAAAGTCTTTTTCATCGCGTCTTAACTCTAAAACCGATGCTTTAATATCGCCAATGTTCTTGGCAATAGTAATATCGTGTTGTAAAGATGAACTTGCGTAGTTTAATAACACTAGCATCAAGCTCATTGCGACTACTAATATTGTGGTATTGGCGATTAGTTTATGTTTAATAAGCATAGAATTTAACCTTAAAAATGAACCTATATAGAATAAAAACGAAAGAACAAAACTTTACTTATCCATAGCCCATTTTCACTTTCTCTGCCAAGCTATTACCTGCCATCAGAGCAAGACAAAGCAAAGGCGAGAAGAAAGGAGATATAACTTAAGACGTTCCTTTATTTCAGTATAGACATGTATCGGTAAGTATTAGATTTTATTTAATTTATTTACAAAGTTTTATGGTTTTCGGCTGATTTTTCTAAGTTTTCTTAGAATTATTTATTTTTATGAATAAATTGGCTAACCTGAGCTCGGTTTAAGCATACTATTAGACAAGGCTTTTATTGAGACCTCTCTGCTTAGTTAGAGAAAATATAGCTTTTCTTGACTTATAGAGAGCTAATATTAGGATTATTTTCTTTTCAGGTAACGCACTAATTCTTCTTCTGGTAAGGGCTTGTCAATAAAGTAACCTTGCACCGCATCACAACCTAAATGGCGTAAAACATTAAGTTGTTCAACCGTTTCAACACCCTCCGCTAAGACACGTTTACCTAAGCCATGGGAAAGATCTATCATAGATTTAACGATAGTTAGATCGGAGTCATTACTGGCCACTTCGCGAATAAAGCTACGATCAATCTTTATTTTATCTATAGGTAACTCGCGTAAATAAGCTAAAGAGGAGTAACCTGTACCAAAGTCATCAATTGAAACTTTAATACCCATGCTTTGTAATTTAACAATACTGTCCATTGCTCGGGTGATGTCTGTCATAACCACATTTTCAGTGATTTCTAATTCAATATATTTAGGAGGCAAATTATATTTATGTAATAAGTTTTGAATATTAGTAACCAGGCGCTCATCTTGAAACTCAACCGCGGTTATGTTTACCGCAATGGCAACACGGCGTTGGTATAATTTGAACCAGCGTTCACTTGTTTGGCATGCCTTGGCTAAAATGTAATTATCAAATACATTGTGCATACCCAAAGCTTCCACTTCATCCAAGAACTCACTTGGAGCAAGCAAACCTTTTTCTGGGTGTTGCCAACGAACTAATGCTTCGACACCTTCGAGCTTATTGGTTAGTAAGTTTAATTGCGGCTGGAAATATAAAATGAATTCATCATTTGCTAATGCTGCTCTTAACTGTTTTTCCATCAACAGTAAATGTCGTCCCTGTGCCTGCATGCCTTCTTCAAAAGCGACAGAGGCAATATTATTAGTTTCAGCATGATGTAAAGCAAGATTAGCTTTTTGTAAAAGATCCTCAGCTTTTTCGGCATCATCCGGATAAAAACAGTAACCGACACTTCCTTGAATAGTTATCTCTTGCTGCTCATAATGAAAGGTACGTTGAATAAGTTCGTGGATATGACTTACCGCTCTATCGACATGAGAAACCTGCTCGAATTCGATTACAAACATAAATGAATCACCACTTAAGCGTCCTACAGCCTGAGGCATAAAAACACTGTGGTTCAGTCTGCTGGCAATTTCTCCTAGAATATAATCACCTATTTTTAAACCGTAGGTATCATTAACAAACTTAAATTGCTTTATATCGATTAAGAAAACCGACAGTTTTAACTGACTTTTGCTGTTTTTATTTACTTGGTTTAATTCATCTATTTTATCCGATAACTTAGCCATGACTTGCCCACGATTAAGTGCTCCCGTTAACGAGTCATGTTTACCTAGATATTGCGCTCTGTTAATGGCATTTATAGCGGCAAACCGCTCAGCTCCTTGCATCCAAATGAGTAAAGTAAAACCTAGGATACTATGTGCAGCAACATCAAAATATAATAAAAACAACTCTAGCTGGCGAAACCAAGGCTCTGTTAAAGCCACAATAGAAATAAAAGAGTGAATCAAATACCGAAAACCAATAACCGTAGCAAAATACATTAATACTTGGCTAGAGAAATAATTCTTTTTATCAAATAAAAGGTAAGTTGCTAAAGCGAGAAAACTGCACCCCAAAATAAAACTAGGTAGGCTAATGGTTAAATAAAAATGATTGAAAGCTTGGCTGGGCTCAAAGGCGAAGAGCATTGTTGTGGTTAAACTGACGGCTATAGTTAAAGCCAATCCTCCTATTGATACTTTCTTGGGGATTACTTTATTTGTTTTAGCATTGTACACGCCAAGTAAAAGAAACAATAAAAAAGCATACTGACAGGTTTGTAGAATAAATTCAGCGATATAGTACCAATTGCTATTGGCCAAATTCGCGCTGGTATAGGGGAGCAAAGCTTTAATAAGGTAGCTAAAACTTAACATGCCGATACTGACTAACCAGTACAGCACATATTTACGAAAGAAGGTGCGATAGTAAACAATAAAGACAAATAACAATACCGAAAAAACTACGGCTTGTGTCGCAAATAAAAAAGTCCGTGGGGTAATATATTCCATCATAAAAAGTGTTTAATCATAACTATCAAGAGTTCCGCTTAAAGCCTGTATTTATCGAAAAGAGAACTTAGGTTTTAGTCGTAAAGATAGTGCTATTAAAAAGGCTTTTACCTTTAAATTCAAGTAATACCCGCTAAATATATAATAGGTTTTCTTTTATAGATAACAATATATACTGATATTGAATATTTTCTTCAAATAAAAAGAGAACAAGCATGCAATATAACACCTCTGAATTATGTGACTTTTATGCCGATTTAATTGATGTTGTTGATCCTATTTTTTGTAATTACGGTGGTTGCAGCTCATTTGCCGGCAAGGTAGTCACGGTAAAGTGCTTTGAAAATTTGGGTTTGATAACTGAGTTAGTCAATTTGAATGGCAAAGGGAAAGTGTTAGTTATTGATGGTGGTGGGTCAACCCGCCGTGCGCTTATTGATGTTAATATTGCCCAGAGTGCTGCTAGCAATGGCTGGGAAGGTATTGTTTGCTATGGAAGTGTTCGCGATGTCGATGCTTTAGAAGATATAGATATTGGTATTCAAGCACTCGTGGCTATTCCTGTTGGGGCAAGCGATCAAAGTGTTGGTGAAACTGATATTGCCATCAACTTTGCTGGCGTAACCATGCTACCTGATGACCACCTTTATGCTGACAATACTGGTATTATTCTATCTGCTGAAGCGCTAGATATAGAATAAAGTAAGGCTAACGCTAATGCATTAGCCTTAATATTTAGACAGCTAAGACTTAATAGCTAATATTTAATAAATAGACGGCCTTGCTTCTGGAGGGATTGAGCTTGGGTGCTGTAAATACCACTTTTCTAGCCAAATTTCTATTTCATCAGGTACCACACCTGAGTGAATAATATCCCCCTGAATTAATTCACCTCCCATGGCAATATAGGCTTGTGATGCATCATGCCTGTCAATGTTTGTACCAATAAGTGGAATTTTCATACTGCGTGTTAAGGTAACTAGCGCATTGGTGATCGCCTTATCTACTCGATTACTACTATCATTTGATAATTGCTGACAATTCACTTTCAATTGATGTATGGCCATTTTACGCACATAACGTAGTGATTCATAACTGCCAGAAAAGTTCGCAATGGAAATACTTATATCTAATGACTTCAGTTGATCTATGATGCTTTTTACCCGTAGACTTGCATTGAGCATGACTTGTTCATTTAACTCAATCATTAAATATTTACCTGCGATGCCATGCTGTTGTAACTTTTCCTCAATGAAGTCAACCAAGTCCACTTCAAACAAGTTTTCACTGGCTAAACTCACGGAAATACGTTGATATACACCGATACGGTGTAAAGTCTCAAGGGTGGTAAAGGCTTGCTCAAACATATATTTGGTTAAGCAATATAGTTCACCACTTTGCTCAGCAAGCTCTGAAAATTCGGATAACTCAAGTGGTTTACGGGCACTCTTCTCATACCAATGAACTTTTAATTGAAAGCCGACAATAGTATAATTCTTTATATTTACTTGCGGCTTTAAGTAGCAATGTAGCTTTTCATCGTGAATGTCTTGACGAAATGCTTCCATCCGCGCTAACTGGCTTTGTGTATATAGGATGCTGCTATTATCAAAATAGCTAATGACTTGCTGGGATTTTAATCCATTGAGTAAGGCATCACCCGCATGGGCAATAACCTCTTCAACAGTATTGCCATGCTCTCCTGATATTGCGATGCCAAAAGCGAGTTCAAAGTTTAAAGAATAACTTTTAAAGCTCATAGCATCAGGAACGGCTTTACCTAGTTGTTGGCACAACTCATTCAACATACTTTGATCATCGAAGCGGCTATCAGTTAAATCATAAACAACCAAAAACTGTAAGCTTTGCAAACGTGCAATACGAACGGGTTCTGGACTAGCGCCAAAAGTTAATAATTTCTTATTGTTAACTATTTTTTGCTGTAAACAATAAGCAAGTTGCAGTAATAAAATATCTGAATTGTGATAACCCAATAAGCTATTCACTTGTTGAAAATTAATAGGTTTGAATACCACTGCGGCATAACGTTGCCCAGTACTTGACTTGATTGCCGATTCGAAGGTTTTTAACGCTTGTTGTGCGGTAGGTAAGTTAGTTACTGGATCATGAGTATAAGTAAAAAGCTCTTCAGCACTGATGGTTTCTTTGCCAGCAGTGCTATTTTCTGTAGCAAAGAGTTTTTGGGTAAGCAGCCAAGCCAGAGTAATGGCGATAATGATAGCAATAACATAACTGGCCGTTGCAATTAAACCAATAGGTAACTGTTCGCTATAAAGCTGAGCAAATAGTGCTGACAGAGCAACTATAACGATAAAAATAGTGAATAAAAAAAAGTACTTGGCGTTAAAACGACTCATATTTAACAACACCCATCCAGGGGGAATTTACAAATGCAAAAATATAGCCTAATAAAAATATAGCCTTTTGTACAGATATTCTAATTATTTAAGGTCTAAGCTTAAGAGATACAAACACTTTGTTTAATGTTTGACGAAACACTGGTACTGTCTTCAATAGTGAGTAATGAATCAACTAAAAAAAGAAAGCCATTTAAGTTATCACTAGACCAATAACGCTTCAGCTGTTTATCACCTGTGACTATTAAGGCAACAAATTTCTTATATGCAGCACTATCATGATTTTCAAAACACTTTTTACTTACTACTTTAAGGCGACCTTTGCCTTTTAAGCACTCTCTGAAAATAATACTGTAATTATTGATTAATGGGCTAATTAGCTCAACGTGTATGATGAACTGTTCATTTTCACTTGCTTTAGCTTGCACTTTTAAACGTGCTAATCTAGCTTGAGCAAACTCTTGTCCACGAGTGGCAAAAAGTGTCATTGAGTCTGCTAATACTTTATTTTCCTTGCGAGTAGTAAAACTGTCACGTTTTTGGCTTATTAGCTGTCGTTGTAGCTTCTCTGCGCGAAGGAAGAAATAGATACTAATCACGACAAAGATAGCGGTTATAATTAAAACAAAAAACATTAAGATACCTTAGACTGATTAACTTACTTAATGTTAACAGATTCAGCTATATGTGCCAAAAATAGATAAGGATCTATATCTTTATATCCGGGTGTACTTATTGAATATTTCACTGTAATTGAAAAGCTACCTAAATTAGCAAAGGCTCGACTATTTAAAGCTTGTATCAACTTATCGACTTTCATATTCGCCTCCTCACTACTTAAATGCTCAAATATCAACAAATACTCACCCTGGTTAAGTAATCCGGCGTAATCAAACGCTGTTAATTGACCATTGATTAAGCTGGCAATATCTTTAGTGACTTCATTAATTCTTTTATTATTAAAATGAAAAGCCCGCTCTTG
>NZ_JABSOV010000032.1:13889-20775 GCF_013215345.1 Colwellia sp.
TCTTGCCAGTTTTCTACCACTAAATAAGCAACTCTTAGAGGGTATTGAAATTTACGTGCTTTTTTAAAAGCCAATTGATAGTCAAATTTAGTTTGCATGGGACCGGACATGGCATAACTCGGTTTTTCAATTTCTTCATAGGCTAAGTTTATTCGCTGTGATCTTAACCTCAGAAAAAACCCCAGTAAGGTCATAATCAATAAGCAAACAAGCGCGGATAAACTAATAATAATGGTGCGTTGCTTTTGGTACTTATCGACAAAACTACTCGATAACTCACTACTTCGTGCTAATTTTAACGCCAATTTTCTCGACTCTTCAATAGGCTCAACGATAGCTTGAGGGCCTGTGGTAAAATGAGATAATCCATGGGATAACGTCGAAGCTTTTTTCATATCATGCAGTTTAGTTAGTAGTACCTTGCTATGTTTTTCCCGCCAGAGGTATGCACTTTGATAATTTTCATGGGCAAGGTGCATCTCTGCAACCATGCGGTAAAAACCAGCAAACTGCAACGAAATATCTTTGCCATCTAAAAGCACTAAAACTTGATTTAACAAAGTATAACCCTCACTAGTTTGCTGCTGGTCTAACTTCGCCTTAACCAGTGCGACCATAGTTTCAATTTGCTCATCAAGCATGTCGTTGTGCTTAAATATAGTGATTGCTTGCTCTAATGATTCAATAGCAGCAGGAAGCTGTTGTTGAGTAAGTAATGTAATGCCTAACCCCTTACTTGCATAGGCGGCACTGATAGGTGCTTGCTTATTATCAGCATGTTTTTTAGACTGCCAAAAAGCATTGTAAGCATCATCAAAACGCTGCAAATAGAAATACGCATAACCCAAATATAAATAGGTCTTATCAAGGTTTGCCACTTGTCCCATTTCAAACCTTAATTTCAAAATTTTTAACTGCATAGTCAATGATGTTTGATAATCACCTAGATGGTGATAGACCATGGACAAGATGGTTAATAGTTCAATATGTTCGGTCAATTCACTTTTGCTAATACCTCGTTCAACCTGTTGTAAATCCGATAAAGCCTGTTGATGTTTTCCCAGCATGGCAAAAGCGACACTACGATAACTAAGTAAAAGTAATTGATGTTTGATATTACGGCTGTATTCACTATTGTTTACTGCCGTTTGAATCAAAATAAGTAGCTGCTGATACTGCTTTCTCGCAACATAAACTTCCGCCAACTTTAACAAAAGCGATAGTTTTATTTTTTTATCCCGGCTATTTACCGATAAACCACTTTGAGCAAAGTCATAAATATTGTTGATATTTGCTTGATTACTAGCAACATTAGCGGACAGTAAAAAAACTTTGGCAATAATATCATTAGAGAAAAGTTGACGGTTATCAATAATTTTAGCTGACAGCTGTTTCACCGTATCAGCATTGAGCGACTCACTATTGACCTTTAAGAGCTTCAGCACCTGATTAGTCAATATTATTTGCTCAGAAGAAGACTGGGCATAAGTATTGACTGCAAATAATGAAGCCAGTGTTAGCAGTTTAAAAGTAAATGTTATGAAGGGAAATAACCGCGCACTAGTCATATTCATACCGTTAGTGATTGAAAAACAAACCATTGAAAATTATCCAATAGTATTGATTACTACTTTTAACCTATAAAGCGAAGCAAAAGTAGCCTTTTCTGTTTACATTTATAAAATTCAACCTATAATGAAATTGAGCTTTACAGCTTGATAAGGGCAAATCTAATGAAAGTTAGAGACGCAAAGTTACCGGTCTAAAGGGAAACCTATGATAGCGGGACTACCAAGTTTAGATATAGTGGGGGCTTATCTTAATTCGATAATCCACTATCTGTTTCTTCCGTTTTCTTTGCGTGCTCCATCTCCCTTATTCCTTTAAATCCCTTCTGGAATAGCCACATCATCCGTTCTGTACAAATTATTTATGAAGATTATATCGCTACTATTCAATCAAGTAACTTGTAATGCCGTTTTGTGCTCTCGATATTTACCTCATTAAATAAAGCGAATAGCCAAATACTACCTAAGGTAAACCAGACTATTCACTGAGATAAATAAAAGTTATTGCATGATTATTTTTTTTCTATTGCCTGCTCATGGATATACTTCATAACAACTTTATCCATCATAGATAATGGCATAGAGCCGTGCTTGAGTAATTGATCATGAAAGTCTCTTAAATCAAAGTTTTTTCCTAATGCTTGCTCTGCCTCATTACGTAAGCGTTTAATTGTTAATTCGCCCATTTTGTATGACAGTGCTTGCCCAGGCCAAGAAATATAGCGATCTATTTCTGTAGTCACATTATGCAGTGACAAAGCAGTATTACTCGCCAAAAAGTCAATCGCCTGTGCTCTACTCCAACCTTGAGTATGCATTCCGGTATCAACAACTAAGCGACACGCTCGCCACATTTCATAAGTTAAGCGACCAAAATTATGATAAGGGTTTTCATACATGCCGGCCTCAATGCCAAGATATTCAGAGTACAAGCCCCAACCTTCACCAAAAGCTGAAATGTAAGTGCGATTACGAAACTTTGCCACATCAACCATTTCTTTTGCTAAAGATATTTGTAAATGATGACCTGGCACAGCCTCATGGAGTGTTAGTGCTGTTAAGACATATAGTGGTCGTCGGTCAAGTCTATAAGTATTTACCCAGTAATTACCTGGCTGATCATCACGAGATGAACCTGCATATCTGCCCGTAGTGTACTTAGGAGCAATATTTGCCGGTACTGCCATAACACCATAAGGCGTTCTTGGTAGTGTTTTAAAGAGCGATGGTAATTTAGCATCCATTTTTTTAGCAATAAAAGACGCTTCTTTTAATAGCTCTGTTGCTGTGCTTGCATAAAATTGAGGATCACTACGTAGAAATTGTACAAACTCAGCAAAATCCCCATCAAAGTCAACTTGCTCTATAATAGCTTCCATTTCTCCACGGATACGCTTTACTTCCGCAAGGCCTTGTTGATGCACTTGCACTGCTGTCATAGGCAAGGTGGTATAATGCTCCAATCTATTTTGATAATAAGCTTCGCCATTAGGCAGTGAACTAGCGGCAATATTGTCACGAGCATTAGGTTGGTACTCATTAACCATAAAGTCATAATAAACTTTATAGGCGGGCATAACTTTAATGCTCAACACATGCTTAGCTTGTCGTTGTAAATCTTTTTTCTGGCTTGAGCTGATAAAAGCAGACATTTTATCAAAAGGTTTATAGTAGCTACTCTTAGTGACATCTTCTTTAATAAAGGCCAAGATGGATTGCTCAAAGCCCTTAAGAACTATTTTAGGTTGGCTAATTCCTTGTTTAAGCCCTTCTTTCATCCAGTTAGTTTGCTGTAAGAAATAGTTTGGCAAGGCAGCTAAACGTGCTAAATAATCTTGGTAATCGACAAATGTTTTAAAATCACCTTTCGTGGAAATACTTGCTATCCAAACATGAAAGCCTGACTCGGCCGTAAGTGGCATGAAGTGCTCTTTGTTAGTGTAATTATCTAACTGATTTTTTAGGCTGTAGCTAAGAACTGATAAATTAATCTGATTATCTTGTGTTAATTTTTCATCATCTAAGGCCAATAATTGCTGATATATAGCTAAACGCTGTTGGTAGTGCGTTAATAGTGTATCTGCTGATAGGTTTGGTAATTTAGCATTAGTTCCCCCAACCTCAGGCTGATTAAAAGGGCTTGATTGTAGATAAAACGCTTCATGAGTTTGAATAATAATAGCTAACTGTTGATTTTCGTTATTATTATCTACATTCGCGGCATGGCTGGCATTGATTAGGCAAATGCTCAGCGCAAAAAGCACTAAGCAAGTGATTACAGTTTTCATTGGAGTTACTCAAATAGGAAGGTGGCACGATAATAACGCTATATAATTTTTCGTGCCTTAGTTTTTTGTATCTTTATTGTTAGCGCTAGAGGCTAAAGTTATAGTTATAGTTATAGTTTGAAGAATAGCTCTCTATAAACTTTTAACTCTGCAATAGACTCTTTTATATCATCGAGTGCTAAATGCGCGCCAGTTTTAACCACTGAGTCTAGCACTTCTGGCTTCCAACGCCTTGCCAGCTCTTTTATCGTACTGACATCTAAATTACGGTAATGAAAATGATCTTCAAAGTCTGGCATATATTTATTAATAAAGCGTCTATCCTGCCCGATACTGTTGCCGCACATAGGAGATTTCCCTTGAGGAACCCACTCTTGCACAAAAGCCAAACTCTGCTGTGTTGCCTCTGCTAAGCTTACCTCGCTATCACGACATCTTTTCGTAAGCCCTGATTTGCCATGATGTTCAATACACCACTGGCTCATATTATCGAGTACTTCATCACTTTGACTGATGGCAAAAATTGGCCCTTGCGCTAAAATATTTAAATGACTATCGGTGATAATGATAGCGATCTCTAAAATAACATCACCCTCAGGCTCAAGCCCCGTCATTTCCAAATCAAGCCAAATTAAATTACTGTCATTACCCGCCATAAAGTTCCCTTAAAAAAATGCACAAGCATTCATATATTATTGTTAGTATAATACGCCAGAACTAAGTTGGATCAAATTAAATAGTATGAATAATTAACATGGCTAAAACAAAAAAATTGACCGAAGGTCAACAAAGGCGAATTAAAGCCAATCATGATAAAAGGCTACAAGGCAAAAGCACTAAAGGTAAAGATAAAGTGCAGTGGGATGATGGCGACCTAGGAGCTCCAGAGCAAGGGACCATTATTAGTCGATTTGGCCAGCACGCCGATGTCGAAAATAACCAAGGTGAGGTATTCCGCTGTAATTTACGCCGCTCTATTTCCTCTCTTGTATGTGGAGATAAAGTGCTGTGGCGTCTTGGAAATGAAACCCAGCATAGTATTACCGGCATTATTGAAGCCGTACATGAGCGTGACTCTGTTTTAAGTCGCCCAGATGTTTATGACGGTGTTAAACCCATTGCCGCTAATATTAGCCAAATTCTAATTGTCTCTTCGGTATTGCCGGTTTTTAATAGTGATATTATTGATCGTTATTTAGTCGCTGCCGAGCAAACGGGTATTACTCCCGTTATAGTACTTAACAAAACTGATTTGTTAGACAGTATTTCCACAGACGAACAAGCAGCGATCAAGAAGCAATTACAAATATATCAAGATATTGGCTATCAAGTTCTTTATGCCAGTAGTAAATCACGTGAAGGCATAAACGAACTTAAACTGCAGCTGGCGCAACATACCAGTATTTTTGTCGGTCAGTCAGGCGTGGGTAAATCAACCTTAGTTAATGCCTTAATGCCTGAGCTAGGGATTTTAACAAAAGAAGTCTCAGAAAATTCAGGTTTAGGGCAACATACCACCACAGTGGCGCGTTTATATCACTTTATGCAGGGCGGCGATTTAATTGACTCCCCAGGTATACGTGAGTTTGGTTTATGGCATTTAACACCTAAACAAGTTTGTCATGGTTTTATCGAATTTTCCGATTTTCTTGGCCTATGTAAATTTAGAGACTGTAAACATCAGAGCGATCCAGGTTGTGCGCTAATTGCCGCTGGCGCGGATGACAAGATCAGCCCTGCTCGCTTAGCGAGTTTTCAGCGTATCTTAGCCAGCCTCAATGATAATACATTAACCTCACGTTTTAATAATTAAGGAAAAATGAGTGTCTTCAAAAAATAATCTTAGCGATAAAATTAAAATAACCATGCAATATATGATGCCTAAACACGCTATTTCACGTTTAGTTGGCAAGCTAGCCGCGGCAAAAATGGGTTGGTTAACCACTAAACTTATTAGTATGTTCATTAAGGCATACGGTATCAATATGGGTGAAGCTAAACTAAAAAAAGCCAGTGACTTTAATACCTTTAATAACTTTTTTACCCGCGAATTAGCTGATGGTGCTCGAACCATTGATAATGATAAAGATGCCATTTGCTACCCTGTAGATGGGGCGATTAGCCAACAAGGTGATATTGTTGACGGGCAACTTATCCAAGCAAAAGGCTTTAATTACAGTTTAACCTCTTTATTGGGCGGTGATGCCGCCACAGCAGCACCTTTTCAAGGCGGTAAATTCTCTTGCATTTACCTTGCCCCAAAAGATTACCATCGCATTCACATGCCAATGGCAGCCACGTTACGTGAAATGATTTATATTCCCGGGGAGCTGTTTTCCGTCAACCCACTAACAGCCGAAAATGTACCCGACCTTTTTGCCCGCAATGAACGTGTGGTCGCTATTTTTGATACCCAATTTGGCGAGCTTGCTATGGTATTGGTCGGCGCAACAATTGTTGCCAGCATTGAAACCACATGGGCAGGTACTATCACCCCTCCTGCAGGCAAGGACATCTTCAGATGGCAATACCCTAAAGATGGCGTAGACGCTATTACATTTGAAAAAGGTGACGAAATGGGCCGCTTTAAGTTAGGTTCAACGGTAGTTAGCACCTTCGCTCCAAAAATGTTGAGTGAATTTGCAGTAAATGCTGGTCCTGGCACAGTCACCCGCCTTGGCGAACTCTATGCTTCATTAGATAAGTCGGAAAAATAGACTGTTTACCTATACCAAGCCATATAAAGAAGTGACTACTTAGAATGACATGAGCGACGTTAGAACAAACAAAAATTATGTAGATATAGTCATTCTACATCAAGAAAATTTTGTGCAGTTATCATGGTGCTCATGTATTCCCAAAGGGCGAGTTTTAAAGACTGATATGCTGCGTTATTAATTTTGACAATAGAATAACTATTCTCTTCAATCAAAGCCTTGCGCCTAAGCCTTTAAATTCTCGCTAAGCGATCACTTACTTATGCGGATTGGTATGAGTACGAATATCAAGCAACAAAACGGTTGCTCATTT
>NZ_JABSOV010000032.1:20785-40008 GCF_013215345.1 Colwellia sp.
GTACTCGATATAAGCTTAGACAAAATACGATTAATTTCGTATCTTGTCTAAGCATTATAAAAATGATTAGCCTAATAAAAATCATCAAAAAAGGAAGTGTACATGGCGCATGATAAATCTACTCTGAAGCCCACAGAAGCAGAGTTAACATTACTCAATGTTCTTTGGAAAATGGGTCCAGCTACTGTAAGACAGGTTCATGATGTTGTTAGTTCGACGCAAAAAACTGGTTACACCACCGTTTTAAAAATATTACAAATAATGCATGAAAAGACATTAGTCATTCGTGATGAAAGCAATCGAGCTCATGTTTATGCTGCGGCAAATAGCCAAACACAAACGCAAACATCACTTATTAGAGATTTAATCACAAAAGCCTTTGGTGGTTCTACCTCTAAACTGGTAATGCGCGCTATTGATGACTCAACCAGCACTGAAGAAATTAATGATATTCGTCAGCTGCTAAATTCATTAGAAAAATAGTACGACTCTACTTTGACTATGTTTGATCAATTATTTAATAGCCCTTTTTTATATAGCTTATCGCTAACCTTAGTGCACTTTGTGTGGCAAGGCTTATTGGTGGCCTTCATTCTAAAGTCGGCGTTATTTATTATTGATAAAAATAAGTCGATATTGCGTTATGCCGTGGCAACATTGGCAATGTTTTCAAACGCAGCACTAGCACTACTTACCTTTTTCATGGTGTACCCAGATACAAGCTCAGGTATTAATAGTAACCTTAGCCCTATTCCGTTAACCAGTTTAGTCAATGAGTTAACTCAGAAAAGTACTTTGTTAAGCTATCATGAACTACTGCCTTCAATATTAGCTCACTCCTTGCCTTACCTTTCGTTGCTTTGGCTGGCGACAATTTCCATACTGGCTTGCAAGCTTTTAATTGAAGTTCGAAATGTAAATAACTTACCTTTGCATTCGAGTGTTGCCCCCTCTTCTGCTTTACTCATCCGTTTTAATGAATTAGCTCAGCAGATAAAGCTAACAAAAACACCCAAGTTACTCATCTCATTAAAAGCCGAAGTACCTATGGCAATAGGCTGGTTAAAGCCTGTAGTATTACTACCCGCTAGCATGGTCACTGGCTTAGATTCTGCGCAACTTGAAATGCTTATTTTACATGAACTGGCTCATATTCGTCGTCATGATTATTTAGTTAACTTTTTACAAACACTTATCGAGTTATTATTTTTCTTCCATCCAAGCGTGCATTGGATTGGTAAACAAATGCGTAATGAACGAGAATATTGCAGTGACGATATTGCCGTACAGCATTGCGGTGATGCCATTGCCTATGCGCACACGTTAACGGATACCGCCTCGTTATGCGCCAAAAATCATTTTCATACAATTCCAACCATGGCAATGGCAGCATCGGGTGGTGATTTAAAAGCGCGCGTACTGCGCCTTGTTGATCACCATTGTGCACCGAGTAATAACACCAGTAAATGGCTCGCTGCCATTAGCCTTTTGCTAGCATTAACCTTACTTAGCATAAATCAATTGCTGACCATGCCATTCGCCCAACAGCTAAATGATCAATTCCCATGGCAAGAAAGTAATTCACTTAGCAAAAATATATTCCAATCAAGGTTAACTGGCTTTGATAACAGCCATGCAGAAAAACAGACAATGGCAAACGACTCAATTGCTCAGCAATTACTGAGTCGTGAAAATAGTTTTACCAAGCCTTCCCTCGTCGGCATAGCTATTAGCCAAAATAATACTAAACCAGCAGTTATTAATAACAGTAAATTAACCACGGCGGCACTTAAATCCTTAACGGTTATACAGAGTCAAGTGACTGTCGAGCCAGTACTTAAAACAGCTCCTATCTTTAACCAAGAATTTAAGCAGGAATTTAGTAAGGATAAAATACAAATAGCTGAGTTTTCGCTGACCGATGAGCAAGTAACATTGCCGAAACAGCTGGACAACTCGAATGAAAAACAAACTTTAGCTCAGCTTAACCTAGCTAATGATGAAGTAAGTAAGATCAAGGGTGACTTAGTAGGTAAAGCATCGGCACAGACTATATATACGCCAACAATGACTCGCCTAACTCAATCAAGCCAAATAACGAAAGCTGTTCAAGCCAAGCAAGCGTTTAAGTCAGCCGTTATAATAACTAAGCTGGACCCCATAGAAAGTTTCGATAAAAAGTTTCCGGTGACATTCAATAACGCATTGCCGAGTAATGCCAGCGCTTATACTCACCTGTCATATCGCCAAGAGATCGACGAGTTAGCCCGACAAAATGATCTATATGTCGCCTCACACGCTCTCAATTCAATAACGAGTGTGATAAACAAAGTAAATGAATTAGCTGCCTCTCACCAAATAGCCATCGAAGCACCAAGTTCACATGAAGCTAAGTTGTTGAACTCAATCAGCCCGGTTTATCCAAGCCTAGCTAAACGTCGTGGTATTGAGATGGAAGTGAAGGTAAATTTCACCATTGATCGTTATGGTAAAGTAAAAGATATTAATTTTAGTCCGCAGAGTAAACTTATCTATTTCAAATCGGCTATTCGCTCAGCAATTCGGAAATGGCGCTTTAGTCCTGCAACAAAAGACAACCACACAATTGAAAGTAAAATGAGTAAAATATTCTCTTTTAGCTTGCATGCATAATTTGCATATTTCATAGTAAAATTTAGATAAAATCCTGCTTCACCCCGAGTAATATCAATTATACTGTTCAGTAATCATTACTGCTTATCTACTTATCTACTTATAAGGTTGCAACGTGAGCCATTCCGCACAGTTTAATCAAGAAGTAAATCTTAAAGGGAAGTTGCCTGAGCAAATAACAACCTTCTGGCAGCAAGGCTTGTTTAATTCTTTTTTAGGAACTGATGAAGTAAGTATTCATTATGCACAGTTTATTCAGCAAGGAACTGAACGACCAACAATCGTCATAGTACCAGGTCGTTGTGAAAGTTATTTGAAATATCAAGAGCTCAGCTTTGATTTATACCAGCAAGGCTATAATATTTTTATTATCGATCACCGAGGCCAAGGCTTATCAGGGCGTTTACTTACCAATTTTAACAAGGGCTATGTGGTTACATTTCAGGACTACGTAGAAGATTTACGCTATTTTATTGAAAATATCATTAGTCAGCACTGTGCCGATAAACCCTACCTATTAGCTCATTCCATGGGTGCTGCCATTGCCACTCGCTTTATGCAAGATTCAAGCAATGCCATTAAAGCTGCAGTTATCTCATCGCCTATGTTGGGCTTCAACTCAGGTATATTACCAACTGCCATCGCTGAAATGATGATAGCGGCCAAACTAGCACTCAATAACTTAATCAGTAATAACCCTTGGTATTTTTTCGCTCAAAGAGACTACTCACCAGTCAGTTTTGCCCATAATAGGCTAACTCACTCAGTACAGCGCTACCAAATATTTATCGACTTATACAAAAATAACAAGAGCATTCAACTTGGCGGGGTCACTAGCCATTGGTTAGCACAGGGCATAGCAGCACAAAAGCAGATCTTCGCTCAGCTAGCTCAACTTAAGACGCCGATATTGTTGTTGCAAGCAGGCAGCGACATTGTAGTTTGCCAACGAGCACAAGATGATTTTTGTCAGCAGTTACATGCCCTACAACCGCAATCTTGCCCCAAGGGAATACCAAGTAGGCTTGATGGCGCCTTGCACGAATTATTCTTTGAAGTAGATGATTATAGAAACAGCGCCTTAAATCAGAGCCTTGCTTGGTTCAAACAACATAAATAATACCCCCAGTATTTAGCTAGTAGCATTTTTTGACTGCTCACTTTGCACCACAGAGCTAGGATCGTGGTGTATAAAGACTTCACAAGGGGCGAGCAGGCGACAAATTTCAGCTTCAATTTCGTCGCCTATGCTATGGGCTTCAAATAACGATAAGTCATCACTTAATTCTAAATGAAACTGCACAAAGCGCTGCACCCCCGACTGTCTAGTGCGCAACTCATGAATGCCTTTTGCTTGGCCATGGTTTAATACAATAGCTCTTATTTTTGCCAGTTCATCATCGCTTAACTCACTATCCATCAACTGGGCAACACTTTGCACCATAATTTGACCCGCGCCAAAAACGAGGTATAAGGCTACTAATATGGTGAACACACCATCCGCGTGTAACCAGATACCTTGACTCAAAATAATGGCTGCTAAAACCCCTAGATTGAGCAATAAATCCGATTGATAATGCAGGGCATCACCACTAATAATAATGGAGCCTGTACGCTTTATTACGTAACGCTGAAAAGCAACTAAACAGAGGGTTAAGGCAATAGAGATAATCGTCACCCAAATAGCCACTTCACCTTGCACTATAGGTTGCGGATTAAGTAAACGAGAAACGCCACTAAAAATAAGGATTATGGCCGATCCAAGCACAAATGCTGCCTGCACTAACCCGGCTAAACTTTCAGCTTTACCATGACCAAAACTGTGCTCTTTATCGGCTGGTGCCAGAGCAAAACGCAGAATAACGATACTCATTATTGAAGCGAATAAATCTAAAATAGAGTCAGTGGTAGAAGCGAGCATGGCACTCGAATCTGTGACTAGCCAAGCATAGAGTTTAATTACTACTAAGATCAAGGCTATTGAGGTAGAAGAAATAGCTGCTAACCGTACCCAGTATGCATATTCGTCCGTTGATATTGTGCTTTTCGCCATAGCTAATCCTTGAAGAAAAATTAAGATCTGAAAGTCATTAATAGTTATAATAACAAAAATTTTATCAGATGATGATTGTTATGCTAGATGTTGTACTTTTTCAACCGCAAATCCCGCCAAATACTGGCAATATAATCCGTTTATGCGCCAATTCAGGCTTTCGTTTGCATTTAATTGAGCCATTTGGTTTTGATTTAGATGATAAAAAATTACGTCGTGCAGGATTAGACTATCATGAATTTGCTGCGATACAACGTCATGCAAACTTCAAAGCCTTCATTGATAAAGAGCAGCCAAAACGAATATTAGCCATAACCACTAAGACCAACAATTTTTACGGTGATGTTAGTTTTAAAATCGGGGATTATTTATTGTTTGGCTCAGAAACCGCAGGATTACCCGAAGAGGTTCGTGTACAAATCCCTGATGAAGATAAAATTAGAATTCCAATGCTAAAAGAAAGCCGCAGCATGAACTTATCAAACGCAGCAGCAGTAATTGTTTATGATGCTTGGCGTCAACTAGGTTTCCCTAACGCGGTATAAGCAGTTTGGTATAGGTGATAGCAACAAAAAAGGGTAAATCAGTCTTTGACCGATTTACCCTTTTAAATATTCATATTATTGATAATAAAGTGAATAGGTTACTCAAATTTCTTATCACGTGAAAGTAAGTCAGCAGCCGCTAACTTGGCATCCTTTCCGCGGTAAAGTACTTGATAAACCTGCTCAACAATTGGCATTTCCACACCATGTCGTTGGGCTAGCATATAAACTTCTCTAGTATTACGATAGCCTTCAACTACTTGACCGATATCAGTAATCGCTTGCTCAACTTCACTGCCCTTACCTAATGCTAAACCAAAACGACGATTACGAGATTGGTTATCGGTACAGGTAAGTACCAAATCACCTAAACCGGCCATGCCCATAAAGGTTGCTGGCTCAGCATTTAACGCTAAACCTAAGCGGGTCATTTCAGCTAAACCACGGGTAATTAAGGCGGTACGTGCATTAGCACCAAAGCCAATACCATCGGCTATACCCGCCGCAATAGCGATAACATTTTTAACGGCACCACCGAGCTGAACACCAATAAAATCTTTATTAGCATAAACTCGAAATAGTTTTTCACAATGCAATAAGTCTGACAACTCAGCAACAAAATCATCATCCTCAGAAGATAACGAAATAGCGGTAGGAAAACCTGAAGCCATTTCTTTAGCAAAGGTAGGCCCTGATAACACCGCTAAAGAAACATTGTCACCGAGTATTTTAGTGGCAACTTTCTGCAACAAATCACCAGTATCAGGATCCAAGCCTTTGGTAGCCCAAGCAATTTTTTCATTGCCCGTTAACATTGGCTTAATTTGTTTAAGCATATCTGCAAAAGCATGGCTTGGCACCACAACTAAAATATTATTACTTGCTTGCACTGCCTTTTTTAAATCAGCTTCTAACACTAATGCTTCAGGAAAAGGACAGTCGGCAAGATATTTATTGTTTTCTCTATCTTGCGCCATAGTAGCGACATGATTAGCATCACGCCCCCACAACAAGGTTTTATGACCATTCCTGGCTAAACAAATTGCTAGCGCTGTGCCATAGGACCCAGCACCAAGCACAGTAATTTTTGCAGCTAAAGACATATACAACCCAATTTATAAACTAATGATATTTTCAACGAAGTGCTAATAACTAGTGTGTTTCAGTACTTTGTGGCACGTTTTCTTGTGCGGCACGTTGTTGTACATAAGAAGCATATAAACCTTCAAAATTAACTGGTGTTAAGTTAAATTGTGGGAATGAACCACGGTTTACTAGGCTTGCTACTGTCTCACGAGCATACGGGAATAATGTTGTCGGGCAAAAAGCGCCAATAGTATGGGCTAACTGTGCTTCAGGTAAGTTACCAATAGTGAAGATACCCGCTTGTTGTACTTCAGCTAAGAAAGCTGTTTTGTCTTCTACAGTAGCAGTAACAGTTACCGATAATACAACTTCATAAGTATTATCAGCTAATTTAGTGGAGCGAGTATCAAGATCTAATTTGATTTCAGGTTTCCAATCTAGTTGAAAAATAGCCGGAGAATTTGGCGTTTCAAAAGAAACATCTTTAGTAAAAATACGTTGAATGGCAAATTCTGGAGATTGTGCTGCTGCTTCATTGTTTGCTACTTGATTTTCTTCAGCCATGAGAGGCTCCTATTTTATAATTGTTATAATTTTTAATTTAATGGACTTGAGTATTAGTTTACCGCTAACAGTCCATCCAACTGATTATTCATTTCTAAGGCCACTAACTGATCGCAACCACCGACAAGTTCATCATTAATAAATATTTGTGGAACGGTATAACCACCATTACTGCGCTCAATCATGGCACTACGTTTAGTCATATCACCATCGATCTTGATTTCATTGTATTCAACTGACTTACCTTTTAGTAAGGTAAGAGCATGAGTACAATAAGGGCAGTACATTTTGGTATATATATCAATTTTTACCATTTTTATTTCTCTGTCATAAATGAGTGACATGGATCAGTTCAGTGGTCCAGCTATATAATTACTTAGCGACAGGTAAACCTGCACCTGTCCAACTGTTCATACCACCTTTAAGCACACTAACACGGCTGAAACCAGCTTTGAATAAATCGTTAGCTATTTGCACCGCACTCATGCCGGCAGCACATACTACAATGATGGGTTTGTCTTTATATTTTTCAAGACTAGTCAGGCCTTTTTCTTTGATTTTTTCACTAGGTAAGCTGATAGCTTCAAGAATATGACCGGCTTTAAACTCTTTGTCCTTACGGATATCAAGCGCAATACCTTCTTCTCTATTCATTAAAAAAGTTAAATCTTGTGTGCTTATTTGTTTAATCGGTGACATTTTCATTTTAATTGTCGTGACGATAATCATTACCACTAAGGCAACCCAAACCGCGCTCAGCATGCCATTTTCGCCTGCAAAAGTAATTAATTGTTCCATAAATAAAGCCCATTTTTATCAAATTTCGAATCGGCACATTATACGCAAACCACTTAAAATTGCGAGCATATCCCGCGAGCTACAACTTAGTAAGCCAACATGGAACATTTCAATGTTAAATCCTTAGTGAATAACACCATCCTAGGGTGTACAATACTTGGCCATACAGCATGGAAAAGACTAAACAAAAACTAAATATAACGGGGAAAATAATGGCGAATAAGAAATCAACGGTACTGATGATTCTAGATGGTTGGGGATACAGAGAAGAAACTAGCTCAAACGCGATTCATCGAGCACACACGCCAGTATTAGATGATTTAAAAGCCAATTACCCTAATATGCTAATTGATACTTCAGGCATGGCAGTTGGCCTACCCGAAGGGCAAATGGGTAACTCTGAAGTAGGTCATGTAAACTTAGGTGCTGGCCGTGTGGTTTACCAAGACTTTACTCGAATTACTAAAGCAATCAGCGATGGTGAATTTAAGCACAACCCAACTTTGTGCCAAGCGGTCGATAAGGCTGCCGCAAGTAATAATGCAGTGCATATTTTTGGTTTACTTTCTCCTGGCGGCGTTCATAGCCATGAAGAACATATCTTCGCCATGATGGAGCTAGCCAAACAGCGTGGCGCTAAAAAAGTTTATTTACATGCATTTTTAGATGGTCGCGATACGCCGCCGCGAAGTGCAAAAACCTCTTTAGAAAAAGCTCAACAAAAATTCTCCGAACTATTTACGGATGCTGACACCGGTGAAGGACAAATAGCTTCTGTTATTGGTCGTTACTATGCCATGGATAGAGATCAACGCTGGGAGCGCGTTGAAGCGGCTTATAATTTAATGGTTAGTGGTACAGGGTTACACCAATATAATAGTGCCTTAGATGCTCTTGCTGCGGCCTATGAACGTGATGAAAATGATGAGTTTGTCGGCGCCAGCGCAATAACTACGCCATCGGGTGAAACTATCAAGGTAGCCGATGGTGATGCGTTAATTTTTATGAACTTTAGAGCAGACCGAGCACGTCAATTTAGTCGTTGCTTCACTGAAGAAAATTTTGAAGGCTTTACCCGCAAAAGCATTCCTGCTATCGGCGACTTTGTTATGCTGACCCAGTATGCTGCTAGTATTGATGCACCTTCGGCCTTTGCGCCAGCGACACTCAATAATGTTATGGGTGAATGGTTAGCTAAACATAATAAAACTCAATTACGCATTTCTGAAACAGAGAAATATGCCCATGTCACTTTTTTCTTTAGTGGCGGTAAAGAAGATACTTTTGCTGGCGAAGAACGAATTTTAGTGCCATCACCTGATGTGGCAACCTACGATTTACAGCCTGAAATGAACTCAACCCTGCTTACCGATAAACTCGTTGCTGCAATTGACAGTGGTAAATACGACTTTATCGTTTGTAACTATCCAAATGGCGACATGGTTGGTCATACGGGTAACTTTGATGCTGCAGTAAAAGCCTGTGAAGCTGTAGACACTTGTGTTGGTCGAGTTGTTGCTGCCTTACAAAAAAATGGCGGTGAATGCTTAATTACTGCCGATCACGGTAATGCCGAGCAGATGGAAGATCCTATTTCAGGTCAAGCTCATACAGCCCATACTTGTGAACCTGTACCGCTAATTTATGTTGGTCGTCAGGCTACCCCGGCAACTTCTGGCACTTTAAGTGATATCTCACCCAGTATATTGCACCTAATGGGCATGGAACAACCAGAAGAAATGACCGGTTCAATTTTAATGCCGCTTACGAAGTGATAGTAAATCTATAGCCCATACCCATGAGATCTCGAGAAAAATCTTCACCTTGAGATAACATGGGTTTAAGTGATATATTGGCTGTTGATTTATTGTCACTTTCGATTACGAGATTGTTTATCCACACTTATTTATCAAATAAACACTTAGCGCCGCTAGCCACCGTAAGCTTATTAATACTAAGTTTACTGTTTGCTTTTCCCGCGCAAGCTGAACAAAGTAATCGTAATAAAACGACACAAACACAAAACCGTGCCAAACTCAGTGATGTTCAGCAAGCCATTGCTAAACAAGAATCCAATATTTTTGATACCAATAAACAACGCAGTAATCTAGAGCAACAACTAAAAACGGATGACCTTGCTATTGCTAAAGTAGCTAAAGCAATCAATAAAATTGAGGTTGAGCTCAGTAACACCCAAGTAAAAATAACCACGCTAGCAAAAGAAAAAAAGCAATTAACCTTAGCAAAGCAACAGCAAGAGCGTTTATTAGCTCAGCAACTTAGAGCTGCATATACCACTGGCCAGCACGATTATCTGAAACTACTGCTTAATCAAGATCAAAGTGAGAAAATTCAGCGTACCATCAGTTACTATCAATATTTAAATCAGGCAAGAACAAAAGAGATAGATCAATTTCAAGCGACCATAACGCAATTACTGCAAATAAGCACAGAGCATCAAGAGCAAGTTGAGTATCTACAACAACTCAAAGTAGAGCAATTACAGCAAGATACTCAATTACGGTCCAGTAAAACTCAGCGAAGTAAAACCTTATCAAAGTTAAGCCGAAAATTACTTTCCAGCCAACAGCAATTAAATAAACTTAAAGGCGAAGAAGATAACTTAAACCAAGCATTAAATAAGCTAGCCGCAATTATTCAAGCGGAAATAGATTTAACCGGCTTAAGCAAATTAAAACGAAAGTTATCTTGGCCTGTTAAGGGACGCATGTTGCACCGCTTTGGCACCCGAAAACAAGGTTACTTAAAGTGGAAAGGGGTATTAATTACTGCACCAATTAGTCGCCAAGTTCAAACTATTCATAATGGCACAGTGTTATTTTCTGACTGGCTGAAAGGTTATGGTTTATTAACCGTTATTGACCACGGCAATGGCTATATGAGCCTTTACGCGCACAATCAAACCTTACTCAAATCCGTTGGCGATCGTGTCGAGACTGGCGAGCCTATCGCTTTAGTCGGCCAAAGTGGCGGCCAAGAACAATCAGGGCTTTATTTTGAAATTCGTCACCGAGGTAAAGCCCTTAATCCAAAGCTATGGTGTAAATAAGGCGTCAGCATTTATTTATTCAGGTAATTTAGTCAAAAGCTATTTTTTTTAGCTAAATTACTGCTAGGCTTTTATTAAATATAATAATTATAAGAATCCCATTATCCTGTGCTAATTACTCTGTTAAAAAATATGCCTTTTAAATCTACGCTTTCCCTAGTACTTTTTTCGCTGATAAGTTATCAAAGCCATGCTCAAACTAATCAAGTTGCTATTATTATCGATGATATGGGCTATAGGTACACAGATAAACACGCTTTAACCCTACCGGGTGATATTACTTATGCCTTTTTGCCGCATACCACCTACGGAAAAAAGCTTGCCATACTGGCCAATAACGACAACCACGATGTGCTAATTCATATTCCAATGGAGTCTAAGAATAGAGAGAAATTAGGTCCAGGGGCGTTAACTAGTGCTATGGATGAAGATGCCTTTAAAAAAAGTTTAACCAAATCCTTTGCTGAAATCCCGTTTGCAATTGGTATTAATAATCATATGGGCAGCTACCTCACGCAACTTTATCAACCTATGGCTTGGACCATGGACTTTTTAAAACAACATGAGTTACTCTTTTTAGACAGTAAGACCAGCCCACATTCAAAGGCGAAACAAGCGGCGCTAGACTATGGTGTACCGGTAAAATCAAGACAGGTTTTTTTAGATAATGAATTAACTGATGAATATATTAGTCAACAATTTAAGCAACTAATAGCAATTGCCCAAAAACATAACACAGCAATTGCTATTGCTCATCCGCACCCTGAAACAATGGCAACATTGAATAAGTTGATCCCAACATTAGCCTTGCATGGAATAGAGTTAGTGCCTCTTTCACGTTTATATCCAAGCTCAAATGCTAGTAAAGTTATAACGGTTAGCGAGTAGAGCTTATAGAAAGGTTTTTGCTATATTGAAATATCATGCTCTCTAAGCACTTGCTGTAAATACTTTACCGGGATTGCGTAAGTGATACCGCTGGGATTACTAATAACCGCTTCTTTAGTCGACTGCACAAACACTTTATTAATTATGCCAACAACCTCGCCAGTTTTCATATCATACATAGCGCTACCACTATTCCCAGGGTAGGCGGTAGCATCAAGCTGATAAACTAAGTAGGGGTTGCGCATTCTTTTAAGCATTTTTAAATTGATTTGCTCCGCAGATACTGCCGGAACAACGGTTGGTGTAATGCTGGCGATGATACCTCGGTGAGTAACTGGGTATAAACCTAACACGCCGCCGATAGGGAAGCCGGTAAAAGCAATAAAACTACCATCAGGGATAAATTCACCACTAGCTAGTTTCATTGCCGGTAAGGCAGGTCCCGATATTTTTAAAATAGCTAAATCATATAAGCTGGAAGTCGCCACGATTTCAGCCTCTCTGACCTTGGCATTTTTACCTGTGCCAATAAAAACTGCCATTTTTTGTAATAGGCTTTCATTTAATAAGGTCGGCAGTACATGGTCATTGGTGACTATGTAACGGCCATTACCAATGACAAAGCCTGTGCCCCGTAGGATGTTTTGCGGGCGACTAGTCGGGGTATGCACGCCAATACCCACAACTGATGGTTTAATTTTTGCAACGACTTCAACAAAGTCTGCATGAGCGTATGGCATAACAAAAAAAACAAAAAAACTAATAATCTGTAGGTATCGTCTCATAATTTTCCCTAAATAATTGATGCGATATTTGTGCACAAAACAAAGTCTACCCTAAAGCCTCGCTGATATAAAATGCTTTACCTTATACTTGCTAGACAATAATTTTCGCAAAATTGCTAACTTTGTTCATAATTAAGGCTAAAGTCTGCTGTAAAAATGTAATTAGCCGATCTGTCCTTTGCTGTAAGGGGGTTAAATGAATAATACTATTGTACCTATATTTGCTGGTGGCGGAACTCGTCTACCGGCTCATTTGGGTGTGTTAAAAGCACTAGAGTTACTTGATATCAAGTTTGAAGATTTAGTTGGCGTATCTGGCGGTAGCATTATTGCCAGCTTTTATGCGTCTGGTTTAACATTAAGTGAAATTAAAACTATTGCTTTGAAAACTAACTACAATGACTTTCGTGGTTTTTCATTACTCAAACTTATTCGTCACGGAGGATTATGCTCAGGCGATGCTTTTGAGCGTTGGGTAGACAATCATTTACAAGGAAAGACTTTCTCTCAATTAGAGAAGAATCTTCACATAGTTGCTACCGATGTCACTAACGGTAAACCCGTGATTTTTGATGCTGAATTAACCCCTGATATGAAGGTGTCACAAGCAGTACGTTTTTCCATGTCTATCCCACTAGTCTTTAGTTTTAAACCCTTTGGCAAACGTATTATGGTTGATGGTAGTATTTTATCTGAAGATGCCTTACATCGCGACTGGGATCATAAAGGTACGCCAGTGCTATGTTTTCGTTTACGCGGTGAGCATGAATATGATCAACTTGATGTTAATGGCTTATTTCCTATATTTAACTATGTCACCTTACTTATTCGTACTTTTATGACCACTATTTCCCGTGAGTATATTAACGAGAATTTTTGGCATAATACCATAGTGATTAATATAGGCGAGTATTCTGCAGTTGACTTTAAAATGACGACAGAGCAAAAACATCAGCTCTATAAAATAGGCTTTCAAACAGCAATGGAAGTTATTCCGCTAAAAATGAATATGGTAACTCATGAGATAGCTCATTAAATTATAAGCATTCATTTAACAGCACTTGCCTAGATGATGCTTTCACCGTCATAATAGCCTTGATAAATATACTTATATAACTAACCTGAGATCAGCTTAGTTAGTCAATTTTCAGGAAGATAAATGACCACCTTTGTTCATGAGCTAATTAGCCATAGTGCACAGCGCTCTCCCAATTCAATCGCGCTGCAAATAAAAGCTAACCAGCTTAGCTATGCTCAACTTGAAAAAGAAGTGAATAAGGTAGCACAAGGTTATTTATCACTCGCTATTAGCCAAGGCGATCGAGTTGGTGTTTATTTAGCCAAGAATCAAGAAAATGTACAAAGCATGTTTGCTTGCTCTTTACTCGGTGCTGTTTTCGTCCCTATTAACCCAGTATTAAAAGCCCAACAAGTTCACTATATTGCCAATAATTGTCAAATAAAGCTGCTCATTACCAATAATTCCCGACTAAAGGCATTAGCACCATTACTGGAAAGATTTACCTCTTTAGTAACCATCATAGTCATTGATGCCGATGAACAAGCATTAGCGCAACAGGCTTTTAGTCAGCAATTAACTATTACTAGTTGGCAAAGCTTTATAAACCAAGGTCAACAAGCCTGCAAAGACCTGAAAAACTCTATTGGCCCTAATGATCTAGCCGCCATTTTATACACCTCTGGCAGTACCGGACAGCCAAAAGGTATTATGCTGAGTCACGAAAATATTATTCTCGGGGCAAAGTCAGTGAGTATGTATTTACAACAAAGCGCTCACGACAACATTCTCTCGGTATTACCCTTAAGTTTTGATTATGGCCTAAATCAATTAACCTGTTGCTTTCTAGTAGGGGCAAAGTGCATATTACTCGATTACTTAATGGCAACCGATGTAGTAAAAGCCATTGCCAAATATGAAATTACTGGCTTAGCCGCGGTGCCGCCACTTTGGCTGCAACTTAGTAAAGCAACATGGCCAAAAGGCGCGGCACAATCAATGCGTTATTTTACCAACTCTGGCGGCGTACTCCCTTTGCCAACTTTAGCCGCATTACGAAAACATATGCCCCAAGCTAAACCCTATCTTATGTATGGTTTAACTGAAGCTTTCCGCTCTAGTTTTTTATCACCACAGGAAATCGACAATAGACCCAACTCAATGGGCAAAGCCATCCCTCATGCGGAAATCCTCGTTTTACGAGAAGATGGTAGTACCTGCGATAGCGATGAAGTAGGCGAATTGGTTCATATCGGCCCATTGGTAACCTTAGGTTACTGGCAAAATGAAGCAGCGACTGCCGAGCGCTTTAAAACAACACCTAAACAAGCAATCAATGAACAAGACACACCACTCGCGGTATTCTCTGGTGACTATGTTAAGCGTGATGCCGACGGGTTTCTCTATTTTGTTTCAAGAAAGGACGCCATGATTAAAACGTCTGGTTATCGGGTCAGCCCAACAGAAATAGAGTCGGTATTGTTACAACTACCTCAGGTAGATGAAGCGGCGATAATCCCTAGCCCCTCAATTGAATTAGGCCAAGCTATAATCGCACTTGTTGTCTGTTCTAGCGACAACCAAGAAGAAGCGCAAACCCAAAAGAGTATCATCAGGCATTGCCAACTTAACTTGCCTAACTATATGATACCAAAAGAGGTAATGCTTTTAACGGAATTACCGCGTAATGCCAATGGTAAAGTAGATACCAAGCTATTGCAGAAGAATTATAACAAGCAAACATACTCACTTAATTGATAATAACTGGCAGCAACATGAAGCAATCGCAGACCAACTTAACAACATCACTCAAGGACTTTCTACCGACAAGTAGCGAACTTTCTGTTGGTAAGTTCTCGTTAAATCAAATAGAAAAACTGGTATCAAAGACACCTTTTTATGCTTATGACCGACAGCTAATTATCAATAGAGTCAGTCAATTAACCAAAATTTTACCGAAAGAGGTTTCGCTACATTACGCCATAAAGGCCAACCCTTACCCTAGTTTGGTGCAATTGATGGCTGCACAAGTATCAGGCTTTGATGTTGCCTCAAAAAAAGAAATGCTCTTGGCAATGCAAACGGGAATGCCGGTAAGTAAAATTAGTTTCGCTGGCCCGGGGAAAACTGTCGAGGATATTGAGGCCGCCATAATTGCCGGAGTAACGCTACATGTTGAGTCAGAGGGTGAAATAGCTAAGATTGAACTGGCTGCCAAACAATTAAAGCTCAAAGCAAATATTGCCATTAGAGTTAATCCTCAATTCGAGCTTAAATCATCAGGTATGAAGATGTCAGGTGGCGCAAAACCCTTTGGTATTGATGAAGAGAAAATTCCTCAGGTGCTAAAAGACCTGCCTCTAGCGCAAGTAAACTTACGCGGTTTTCATATTTTTGCTGGCTCACAAAACCTCAATGCCGATGCTATCATCTCAGCCCAACAACAAACATTTGCTTTAGCACAGCAATTAATCGAATTAGCAAATCAGTTAGCCAAAACAAAAATAGCTTACCTTAATATTGGTGGCGGTTTTGGTGTACCCTACTTTGCTAACGAGCAATCATTAGCCGTTACCCTAATTGCCGAGAACTTAACCGCTCTTATAAAGCAATATAAAACCTTAGTTGACGGTGTAGAACTTATCTTAGAATTAGGCCGTTATTTGGTGGCAGAAGCGGGTATCTATGTCTGTAAAGTTGTTGATATTAAGGTCTCTCGTGGCACAAAATATTTAGTGTGTGATGGCGGTTTGCATCATCACCTGGCTAACTCAGGTAATTTTGGCCAAGTGATCCGCAAGAACTATCCGCTGGCCATTGGCAACAAACTCAATGGCAATGAGCTAGAGCAGGTTAACATTGTCGGGCCATTATGCACGCCGCTTGATATTTTAGCCGACAAAATCATATTACCTAAAGCCATTCTTGGCGATTATGTTGTAGTCTTTCAATCGGGTGCATATGGTGCTTCAGCAAGCCCTAAGGACTTTTTAAGTCAGCCGCAATTAAGTGAAATATTACTTTAAACCATAATTTGACATTAATGATAGCTAAACTAGGTTAACGACTATACTCGTATTAGCCTAGTTATTTTCAATTTCATCATGGAATAATAATGAACTGGAATAAACGATTATTGAACACACCTATTATTGGTTTAATCACTAAAAAAATTGTCTCTGCGAAGGCAAGTAGAGAAGCGCATAGCATTTCAGATCATTTCACTGAATTTTTGCAACCTCATGTCGCCTTAAACCCAGAGTTAAGAGAAGAGGCCTTTAAAATTCGTCATAATGTTTACTGCGAAGAGCTCGCTTTTGAAGATGTTAGAGAAAATGGCCAAGAAACAGATGAATTTGACTGTCAATCTCTTTTTTCGTTAATTAAGCATAAACCTACAGAAACATTCACCAGCTGTGTGCGTTTAGTCACCTCAAAAGGCCCTGATGAATTGCTGCCCATAGAAAAATATTGTATGGACTCAATAACCAACGAAGAGCTTAGCCCTAAGCGCTTTAACCGTGCTGAAATAGCTGAAATATCACGACTAGCGGTAAAGTCTGATTTTCGCCGTCGTAAAGCTGATCACTTTAAGGGCTCGGGTACTGGTGTTATTAGTGAGATTAGCTATTCGGAAACAGAATTACGTTGCTTCCCTTTTATTGCCATAGGTTTATATATGGCGGCAGCAACCATGGGCATGAACACGGGTATACGCCATGTCTATGTAATGATGGAACCGAGACTCGCGCGAAGCATGAAGTTTATTGGCATTACCTTTCAACAACTTGGCCCTCCCGTTGATTACCATGGTTTACGCGCTCCCTATTACATCAACCCTGAGATATTTATGAAAGATCTTTCCCCTGGCTTTAAAAGTCTTTATAAAACTATTGAAAAAGACATCTGCTTGCAACTAAAACAAATGGACTTAACTTAACTAAGCTTAATTTAATCAAAATATAAACTACTACAATTTAACAGCGGCTTACCGCTAAGTGCCTCTCATGTCACCACAACTTGCTTCTCTCATTGAAAACGTCCTGACTAGCGATTCGAGTTTTTCATTTGATTCTCAGCAGCTTTCGCGTTTTATGCTGGGCACAGAAGGACTCGCTTTCTTTGATAAAAAACAAAGACAGCTAATGGGCGTTATTACACTCAGCCAAGCTAGCGAGATTAAGCTAATACTAGATTTAGCCAACCAATGCGCTAAGAATGAAGAACTAGCTTTTTCTTTGTATCCAATCAGTACTGGCAACAATTGGGGCTATGGCACTAGTCAACCAACGGGCCTAAGCAATAATATTATTCTTTTAGATTTAGGCCGATTAACAAACATAACTCACTTTGATAGCGAGTTAGGTCTAGTTACCCTAGAGCCAGGAGTCACCCAGCAACAATTAAGTGACTTTTTACATCAGCATAATCATGATTATATGGTGCCCGTCACGGGCGCTGGCCCGAGTTGTTCCATACTAGCCAATGCGTTAGAGCGTGGCTACGGTATAACGCCTTATACCGACCATTTTAGTGCCGTTACCAGTATTCAAGGATATTGGGCTAACGGCAGGCCTTATCAGTCTGCGGTTAACGAACTAGATGCCAGTGAAGACAAGTTAGTTGATAAAACCTTTAAGTGGGGACTTGGTCCTTACCTAGAAGGGCTGTTTACTCAGTCAAACCTTGGTATTGTCAGTCAAATGACCATTCGCTTAGCGAAAATAAAACCTGATTTCACTTCTTTTTTTATCCAAATGCAAGATGATGCCTTGCTTGAAAAAGCAGTGCCTTTGATCAGGGACGTATTACAAAGCTATGAAGGTATTGTCGGGGCAATTAACTTAATGGATCAGCGTCGCTTATTATCAATGTTTGCCAAGAACCCGAATGGTAGCGATGCTCACCAAGTCATGCATAGTAATGATATTAATGAGCTAGCTACCGATTTAAGAGCGCCTAGCTGGACCATTGTTGGCAGTATTTACGGTACTACACGAGTCGTTAATGCGGTAAAAAAAGAAATAAACAACATTTTCAAGCAACTACCATGTAAGCGTATCTACTCAAATAGTCCGACCATTGTCCTCGCAAATAAAGTAATTGATATTTTACCCCCCTGGTTAATCGAGAAGATACCGACGCTAACTAAGGTCGCTGAGCAGCTTGATTCATTTAATAAAGGTAAAGAAATAATGCTAGGCAAGCCTAATAAAGTTGCCTTGAAATTGGCTTATTGGCGGCATAAAGACGCAGATAGCTTTGATAAGGAGACACTATCACCCGGTCAAGACGGTTGTGGTTTACTTTGGTATGCGCCATTAATTACCATGAAAGCAAAAAAAATGCGCGAGTTTGTCGAATTTATTAGAGAAACTTGTCCGAAATTTAATATTGAACCTTTTATTACTTTTACCAACTTAAAACACGACTGCGTTGATAGTACCATCCCAATTGTCTTTGATTTAAGTAACCCCAAGGCGGTTAATGATGCCCATAACTGTTTAAAAATGTTGGTTGAAGAAGGGCTAAAAAAAGGTTTTGTTCCTTATCGGCTTAATGTTGATCAGCAGCAATGGCTACTCAATAAAGACAGTGACTTTTGGCAAACTGTTAATCAGCTCAAAAGCAGCTTAGACCCTAATAATATTTTGAGTCAAGGAAGATACAACCCTCGCTAATTAAGCCACGGCTAGCGCATTTTAATCCCAGACTCTAGCAGGGTTGAGCGATAATTATCGTCTAGCCCTGCCATTTTCTTTTT
>NZ_JABSOV010000033.1 GCF_013215345.1 Colwellia sp.
TTTTTAAAGCCCTACTCTTTTTATCCGCAGGCGCGCTGATTTATAGCCTACATCACCAACATAATATTTTTAAAATGGGCGGTTTGCTCAAAAAGCTTCCTGTTGTGGCTGTGTCATTTGCCATTGGTTGTGCAGCATTAGCCTCGCTACCTTTCACTGCTGGGTTTGTCAGTAAAGAATTAATCTTAGCGCAAGTCGTTGCTTCTGGTCATACTGGATTATGGTGGGCGGCAATATTAGGTGCCTTTATCACCGCATTTTATAGTGCTAGATTATTTTTTGTGGTGTTTTTAGGTAAAACTCAATTATCACCGAATGCCATGCCAACAAAATCAATGAGCCTAGCATTGGTTATTTTATCAGTATTGTCATTATTTGGCGGCATAGCTCCTGAAGGATTAAAAACGTTAATGCCGCAACAGGATGCTGAAGGGTTAAGCACTTTACATCATTGGCTACCTATTATTTTACCCTTTATTGCTATTTCATTTGCTTGGTGGATGTTCAAAACAAAACGTTTTGGCAAACCGGTAGCTTCTACTTATATGCAAGCTGTTCATCGGTTACTCAAAAGTGGCTGGGCATTTGATGACATTTATCAAACAATTTTCGTCTCCCCTTTTAACACTTTATGCCAATTAAACAAAGATGATTTGATTGATTCATTTTATCGATTAATAGAAAAAACTAGCTGTACATTACATAGAACATTCAGCCAATTTCAAAATGGACAATTACGAAGTTATAACGCCAGCCTTATCATATTTTGTATTTTAGCTTTTGCCTGGTTTATCAGTGGGGAGTTAATACTATGAGCTTGTTTATACTTTTATCTATCCCATTAATGGGTGGTGTACTTGCTTGGTATAGCGAAAGGTTTAATGCAGATTTACCAAAAAAAATAGCTGTTATATCCTTGCTTATGTGCTGGTTGCCATTAATTCCCTTGCTTAATAGTATGCCGTTTGATGCCAGTGTCTTAGGCACATCACAATGGCTTATAAATGAATCTTATAGTTGGATCCCACTATTTAATATCAGTGCTCATTTAGCGCTAGATGGTCTTAGTTTTCTATTAATTATACTAACACTGATAATGGGCTTAGTCGCCCTATCTTCAGCTTGGCATGAAATTACCAAACGTACTGGTTTGTTTTATTTAAACCTGCTGTGGACTTTAGCCGGTGTCTTAGGTGTATTCTTAGCGATTGACCTGTTTCTATTTTTTGTCTTTTGGGAAGTAATGTTAGTACCTATGTACTTTTTGATCTCAATTTGGGGCTACGAGAACCGACATTATGCAGCATTTAAGTTTTTTATTTTCACTCAAGCGGGAGGACTATTAATGCTAATAAGCCTTTGCGCATTAGTAGGTATTCACTACCAGCAAACTGGCATATTAAGCTTTGACTATAATATTTTAATACAAAATCCTATTACCGGTGACCTGGCCTTTTGGGTCGCACTGGGTTTTACTATCGCATTCTTAGTAAAACTACCTGCTTTACCCTTCCATTCCTGGTTACCTGATGCCCATACTCAAGCCCCTACTGCCGCTAGTGTCATTCTAGCCGCAGTATTATTAAAAACAGGTGGTTATGGCATTATTCGTTTTGTGCTGCCGTTATTTCCAGAGGCATCGATACAGCTTGCTCCCTTTATGATGTTGATAGGCGTAATAGGCATTATCTATGGCGCTATGATGGCTTTTGTGCAAACTGACTTAAAACGTTTAGTTGCCTATTCAAGTGTCAGTCATATGGGCTTTGTCTTATTAGGCTGTTTTGCTTTTAATATTTATGCGCTGCAAGGGGCTGTGATGCAAATGTTAGCCCATGGCATTAGTACCTCGGCATTATTTGTTTTGGTTGGCATGATACAACATAGATACCATACTAGAGATCTCAATGAGCTAGGCGGCTTATGGATTAATTTACCTAAACTCAGTGCTTTTGGCTTGTTTTTTGGTATTGCTTCTTTAGGTATGCCAGGTTTGGGTAACTTTGTCGCAGAATTCTTGATATTAGTGGGCAGTTTTGAACAATACCCTAAACTGACCATTTTGGCGGCATCAGGCTTAATATTAGCTGCGATCTATTCATTATTATTGATTTATAAAACCTTTTTTGGTCAAACAAAGCATCCTCATGAGAGTAAAATAGCAGACACCAATACCAAAGAGTGGTGCACACTCATCTCTATGTGTTTTATTCTCATTTATTTAGGTTTACACCCGCAGCCATTTTTTGATTTAGTGCCCGTTACCTTAATGAAGCTTAGCTTTATACCCGCCGATATTGGAGCTTCATTATGAATGTTTATTATTACCCCGCATCCATTGTCATGTTTGCTGCCTTACTGATATTAATTCAGCTTTGCTTTAAAAGAAGCCATATCACCAGCTATTTAATTTCGGGTCTCAGCATATTCATAGCTCTCTTCATGCAATTCGTTTTACAGAACCAGCCAACAAGTCAAACTAATAGCAGCAATGTTTTATTTATTTTTAATGCCCAAACAAGCTTTGTAGCTTTTTTATTATTAATGGTGGTGGGCTTAATTTGGGCGCAACTTTATAATTGGCTTAAAACAATAAACGAGCAAAAAGAGGAATATTATTTACTGTTTTTATTAAGCACAATCGGTGGTTTGATAATGGTTTCAAGTAATCATTTTGCCAGTTTTTTTCTCGGCTTAGAATTAATGAGCCTGTCTTTTGTTGGCTTGATTGCTTATTGTGGCCATGATCAAAAAGCACAAGAAGCTGGCATTAAATATTTAATTTTATCAGCCATCGCTTCCGCCTTTATTTTAATGGGCGCGGCACTTTTATATCTTCAATTTGGCTCTTTATCTTTTTCAGAGTTACTACAAAATACTTCGAGTGAAATTTTACCTCCATGGGCGATTATAACTGCAATCATCTTTATTTTTACCGGGCTATTTTTTAAGCTTTCTTTAGTGCCTTGCCATTTATGGGTTGCTGACTTATTTGAAGGTGCACCGCTGGTTACTGCGGCTATGTTAGCAACTTTATCAAAGTTAGCTGTGTTCATTATTTTATGGCGATTAGTCACTTTAGGGAATTGGCAACAATATCAAATTATTATAGATATAATATCTATCGTAGCGGTTGCTTCTATGTTTATCGGTAACTTTTTGGGCTTATTACAAAAAAACCTGTTACGTTTAATTGCCTACTCTTCTATCGCACATTTTGGTTATTTATTAATAGTGTTGTTATTAATAAATAACAATGCCATATCATTTTCAAGCCAAAGCTTTAATGAACAAACCCTATTTTTTTATTTAGTGGCCTATTTGTTTACCCTAGTAGGTGTTTTTTCTATCTTCATGCAATTACCAAAAACAAAAACACTCGATGATTTAACCGGCTTATTCTGGCACAAACCTTTTATTGCCATCACGCTAATGCTGTTAATGCTTTCATTGGCGGGTATTCCATTAACCTTAGGTTTTATGGCTAAATTCTATTTAGTCATGGCGGCCGTCAGCCAGCAATTATGGCTGGTATTAACTGCGTTAGTGATCAGCAGTATTATTGGCTTATTCTATTATTTAAGAGTGATTATGACGATGTTAAAAACACCCGAAGATGAATTGAAATTTAGCGATATAAAATCCGATGGCAGGAACCTATCACTCAATATACTTATTTTATTTTTAGTCATAGGCTTTGGTATATTTCCCTCATCGTTAAGTCAATTTATCCAGCAAGTGACAGGTTAGAAAAATTCAAAATCTAATTACACTGACACTATTGAAACATGCCATTTGTAGGAGATTTTGATTGGCTTTTATAGCATTTTATTTGAACCTCAGGCTTGATAACACCATTGATTAATTTTGATAATTATCACTCGCTCGTTTCAATGAAATATCAGGATAACGTGCCAATGCAATGCCAGATGGTTTATCATGGTAAAAATATTGAGAGGTCATTGTTCCTAAGTGCGTAAAACAAGTACCGACAAAATCAAACACCTTGATTAAAAGAAATAAAAAGATAAGAGCGAACGCTAATGAATACAACTGAACAACCATCTATCCTTTGGCACGATTATGAAACCTGGGGTATATCTCCAAAGTTTGATAAACCTTCTCAATTTGCCGGTATTCGCACAGATCTTGATTTAAATATCATTGGCAAGCCACAAATGTTTTATTGTCAACCGCCAGTGGATTACCTGCCGCACCCAGAAGCTTGTTTAGTAACAGGCATTACCCCGCAAAAAGCACAACGAGAAGGTTTAACCGAAGCGGAATTTGCTGCGCGCGTACATGAATTATTTTCCGCACCTAATACCTGTGTCGCCGGCTATAACAATATTCGTTTTGATGATGAAGTCAGCCGTTACTTATTTTATCGTAACTTTTATGACCCTTATGCCCGTGAATGGCAAAATGGCAATAGCCGCTGGGATATTATCGATATGGTGCGGGCCACTTATGCCCTACGTCCTGAAGGTATTAACTGGCCAACCGTTGATCGCGACGGCGAAGAAGTGGTTAGCTTTCGTCTAGAGTTATTAACCAAAGCTAATGGCATTGCTCATGAAGCCGCTCACGATGCCATGAGTGATGTTTATGCCACCATTGCTATGGCAAAATTGATTAAAGAAAAACAGCCAAAGCTGTATGAGTTTATATTTAACTTAAAGAACAAAAACCAAGTTAAAGATTTGATCAATACCGCAGATATGACACCGATTGTGCACACCTCCAGTAAAATATCATCGGCACACGGTTGTACCAGTTGGTTTGCGCCAGTGATTTATCATCCAGTCAATAAAAATGCGGTAATTTGTGTAGATTTGGCCCAAGATATTTCACCTTTATTGACGCTTACTAGTGAAGAAATAAAAGCCCGTTTATATACCCGACATGATGATTTAGCACCAGACGAAAAACCAATACCTGTTAAGCTTATTCATGTCAATAAATGTCCGGTGATAGCACCAGCAAAAACATTACTACCTGAAAATGCCGAGCGTTTAGCAATACCCCGAGATTTTTGTCTAGAAAATTTAGCTTTATTAAAGAAACATGCTGAACTAAGAGATAAGCTAAGTGATGTTTTTGCCACATCAGATTTTGATAATGAAAACACTGATGCTGAGCAAGCGCTATATGGCGGTAGTTTCTTTAGTCATAGCGATAAAGCGCAAATGGAAATTTTACGCGGTTTAACACCAGAGCAATTAGCTAACCATCCTTTCAAATTTCAAGATGAGCGTTTAAGCGTATTATTATTCCGCTATCGAGCTAGAAATTACCCGTACACTTTATCTACTGAAGAACAACAAAAATGGCAGCAGTATTGCCAGAACAAACTGCAATACGGCGGTAAAGGAATTTTATCTCTCGATGAGTTCATGATGAAAATTGAAAACTTAGCGCACGAGCATGAAAAAGATAAAGCTAAAATGTCGGTACTCAAAGCCCTGTATGAATATATTCAAGGTTAATTCCCTGTTTATATAAAAATCATCTTGATATTAAAAAGGCGCAATTAAGCGCCTTTTTTTGATAGTTATTAGTAAAGAAAGCTTTAAAAGTCACTACATTATAATAAGCTCTTTAAAGTAAAATATACCTTAACGTTTAAATCGTGAAATTAAGCTTGAAGTATCCCAACGATTACCGCCACTTTCTTGAATCTCTTGATAATAACCATCAAGTTGCTTAGTTACCGTTAAGTCAGCACCTAATTTTTCAGCCGCGTCAAAAGCAATAGCAAGATCTTTTCTTACCCAATCAACAGCAAAGCCAAAATCAAACTCACGGGCACACATAGTATTACCCCGGTTATCCATTTGCCAAGAGCCTGCAGCGCCTTTACCTATAGTCTCAAGTAGTTTAGTCGTATCTAAACCGGCCTTTTGTGCAAAATTCAAACCTTCGGCTAAACCTTGAACGGTATTAACAAAACAGATTTGATTGACCATTTTAGCTAATTGCCCTGAGCCAACTTTACCCATTAATTGACTAAAACGGGCGAATGCAGCCATCACAGGCTCAGCTTTTTCAAATACGGCTTCATCACCACCAACCATTACCGTTAGTATGCCATTTATCGCACCTGCCTGACCGCCAGAAACTGGCGCATCTAAAAAGTATTGCTCGTTTTTATCTGCCGTGGCCGCAAGCTCAATGGCAAGCTCAGCTGATGCCGTGGTATGATCAACAAATATACTGCCTTTAGGAAGTCCGGCAAAAATACCCTCTTCACCCAAAGCCACTTGACGAACGTCATCATCATTACCCACACAAGAAAAAACTATGTCACAACCTTCGGCCGCTAGCGCTGGCGTTGCGGCAATGTCGCCGTCAAATTCTTGCTGCCAAGCTATGGCTTTCTCTTTATTACGGTTATAGACACAAACGTGATGACCCGCTTTTTTCAAATGCCCTGCCATTGGATAGCCCATTACACCAAGACCAATAAATGCTACTTTCATATTCCAACCTTTTAAGTCATTAATTCTTTAACTAATTCAATAGTGCCAGTTTACGATAGTTTACTATTTTGCTCTAGCAACTTTACAAACCCGCCGTTTTAATTTAGAACCACAATTGCATTGTGCACAATACAATTGTACAAAACTAGGTTTGATACTATAATATCGACTAGCTAGTTACACTAGCTTGCTATTTTACCTTTAGGAGATAACGAATATGAGTAATATTTATCAATTTTCAGTTGAGAACAATAAACAAGAATCTATTGAATTAACTCAGTTTACCGATAAAGTATTACTTATCGTTAATACTGCGAGTAACTGTGGCTTCACCCCACAATATCAGGGATTACAAGCACTACACGATTCTTTCCAAGAAAAAGGTTTTGAAGTTTTAGCCTTTCCTTGTAACCAATTTAAGCAACAAGAAAGTGGTAGCAATGAAGAAATACAGCAATTTTGCGATTTACACTTCAAGATAAAATTCCCTTTATTTAATAAAGTAGAGGTCAACGGAAATAACGCTCATCCGCTATTTAACTATTTAAAACAGCAAGCGCCCGGTATTCTGGGCTCAAAATCAATTAAGTGGAACTTCACTAAGTTTTTGGTTAATCGCCAAGGTGAAGTAGTACAACGTTATGCGCCAACAACTAAACCAGAAGCAATAACTGCTGATATTGAAAAGCTGTTGTGAGTGCAACTGAAGAGCGATTGAGAGTAAGCAATGAATAATAATCTATTACTGGAAAAGCAATTATGTTTTCGCCTTTATAGCTTAAATAAATTAATGTGCCGCCTTTATGTCCCGGTACTAAAAGAGTTAGCATTAACCTACCCACAATATTTAGTGATGATGGTTTTATGGCAATATAAAGCCGGTATTTCAGTTAAAGACTTGGGCGAGAAATTGGATTTAGATTCAGGCACCCTTTCGCCGCTATTAAAACGTATGGAAAAGCAAATGCTCATCAAGCGGGAACGCGATTCAACAGATGAACGAGTTGTGCTTATCAAGCTTACTCAAAAAGGAGTCGAGTTACAAAAAAGTGCTGAGCATATTCCTGAAGAAATGTTTGCTGTGACCGGATTATCTCCGGATAAACTACAAGAGTTGAACCTAACACTTGATCAGCTTATGGATAATTTAGGCGGTTAAAGAAAGCAACGACATTGAAACTGATTTGGCATACGACTGTGTTCTTAGCCCAAGCCTTTAAAAATAAGATTTGGGCTAAATTAGACTCATTGAAATTATAGCTTAGGAAAACAAGCTATTGTGCAATTTCTCGACCACAGAATTAGCATCAGCTTCAGCAACTAAAAAGCAAATATTATTGGCACTGGCGCCATGACAAATCAAACGTATATTTATATCATTTATCGTTTCAAAAATGCTTTGTCCTATACCTTTCGCACACGTCAAACCATTACCAATAACGGCAACAAGTGATAACCCATGCTCGACGCTCACTTCACAAAGCTGTTCTAATTCAGCAACAACGGTATTGGTAATTAGTGATTGGGTTGAGCCACTTGGATTATCAAAAGTTAAAGCAACACTGATTTCACTGGTGGTAATTAAATCAACACTCAGTTCATGTTTTGCTAGTACGGTAAATACTTTCGCTAAAAAACCACTAGCATGTAACATTGCCGGGCTTTTGACTGTTACCAAGGTTTGCTCTCGTCGCAAAGCAATTGAACGATAGGTGGGGTTTGACTCGACTTTTTGCTTTATTTGCGTACCTCCTTTTTCCGGCTCCTTACTTGAGCCGACAAAAACAGGAATATTACAACGCATGGCCGGAATAAGTGTCGCTGGATGTAAAATTTTTGCGCCAAAGGTGGCCATCTCAGCCGCTTCACCAAAGCTGATTTCTTTAATTGCTCGAGCTTGATCGGTAATACGTGGGTCGGTAGTGAAAATACCAACCACATCGGTCCAAATAGATAAATTATCGCCATTTAACGCTTCAGCAAGTAACGCAGCTGAATAATCTGAGCCGCCTCGCCCTAGGGTAGTAGTATTGCCTTGACTGTCTTGACCAATAAACCCTTGGGTAACAACAACTTTATCATGAAGTTTAGGCGACAAATATTGTGCACTTTGCTCACTTAGCTGGGTGATATCCACTACAGCTTTACCATGTGAACTATTGGTTTTCATCACTTGTTGTACATTAAAGTACTCACCAGCAACACCAATCGATTGTAAAACTTGCGCAAAAATACGTGAGCTTAATTGCTCACCAAAAGCCAGAATAGCATCGGTAGTTTTACTGGTATATTGTAGTGATTGCGTTAAAGCATGCTGGGTTAGTTCATCAAGCAAACTATTGATTTCTTGATTTAGACTGGCTTCAACGTCACTAGCTAAGTGCTGAGTAATGTTAACTTGAATAAGTCGAATACTTTCAATAATGTCTTTTTGTTCATTTACAGCAACATTTTTTTGACTTAGGCGAACCAGATAGTTCGTTACGCCAGCACTGGCTGAAACAACCACTAAACGGTTACTGGTATCGTTTTTAATAATATTGGCGCAGCGCAACATGGCTTGGAAATCGGCAACACTGGTGCCGCCAAACTTGGCTACGGTTATTGATGATGTAGATTGTACTGAATTCACAAATTTCTCCCATAAAAACACTAGCTACTGAGCTCTATTGAGTAAGTTAGCTATTGGAAGAGCATGACTGAGTAGTTAACGAATGGAGCATTTTGACTTTTTAGTAGACTAAGCTAACAAAATGGCAAAAAAAACGAAACTTTTTCAGCCAGAAGCTCTCCACCTTTTATTTAATGCCTAATGATGCCTAAAAATATAAGCAATATTTAACAAATACGTCAGGTGACAGCCATAAGGATTCAACCTAAATGACCGAATATTTAAGTCCACTCTTAAATACTCTCGGCGATAACTTCCCTCAAAAACGGTAATAGGAAATGTGGTTCCTCTCGTTTTCTACCTAAGTTTCGCACCTCTTCTGGTGTATTGTGGTTTAGAGTATTCACCCTAAACCACAATACGGAATTATTAGACCCGATTTTGACCACTATTGCAACAGGACTTTTAGCAATTTATTGTAAATTGCCAACTGCTTAAGGTCTTTTTATTATTGGTATACTTCACCAAGGGATTCATCGCAGTTTCGTTTACTACATCGAATAGTATAACTAACTGAATATTTAATTGATAAAGATAGAACCAATAACTAAGTCGAACTTTAAAATCCATCGCTGAAGGTTGTCAGCCATCGCACTTTGTTATTGCAGTAATGAAATAGTAAACCAGCATGACTTAATCGTTGTACCTAAAACTAAAATGGCTAACAAACTCTGAAACATACACTAGATTAATAACGTGAATACTCGGTTTATTTACCAAATATGTAGTTCAAGTAAGTGATTACTTGGTAAACACGATATAATGTTAATTAAGACTCAAAGCTCGCCTTATTCTATAAGAACTGTATAGGAAACTATCATGAGTGAAATTAAAGAGAGTGATAAGAAAAACTGTATGATTAAAGATCCTGTTTACCAAACAAACCACAAAGCTGGCGAGCATAACGTAGAAATAATGGGCATGGATTTACATAATCCTGTTTTCTTTTTTTCAGCTTCATTGATTGTTTTTTTTGTCATACTCACCTTAGTGTTTCCTGACTTAGCAAAGCAATCTTTCGATGCGTCAAAAAGTTGGTCTATTAATCACTTTGACTGGTTATTTATCGTTAGTGGTAATATTTTTGTGCTGTTTTGTTTGGCATTAGTCGTTTCCCCCTTAGGTAAAATTAGACTCGGTGGCACCGAAGCCAAAGCGGAATTTAGCCGGTTATCTTGGTTCTCTATGCTATTTGCTGCTGGAATGGGCATCGGGCTAATGTTTTGGAGTGTCGCTGAGCCCGTTGGTTATTTTACCAATTGGTATGGTACACCTTTAAATACCGTTGCAGGCACTGCCGAGGCTGCAAAAATGGCGATGGCTGCAACCATGTTTCATTGGGGCCTACATCCATGGGCTATCTATGCTGTCGTCGGTTTGTCTTTAGCTTTCTTCACTTTTAACTGCAACATGCCATTGACCATTCGTTCGGCGTTTTTTCCTTTATTAGGCGAACGAGTTTGGGGCTGGCCCGGCAACATCATTGATATTACCGCTGTTTTAGCCACCATCTTTGGACTAGCTACCTCTTTAGGTTTTGGTGCACAACAGGCGGCTGGTGGTTTAAACTTTTTATTTGATGTGCCCAATACCATAAACACTCAAATTGCCATTATTTTTGCTGTCACTATTGTTGCCATATTTTCAGTTTCAAGAGGTTTAGATGGCGGAGTCAAACTATTAAGCAATATCAATATGTCGCTAGCATTAGTCTTAATGTTATTTGTGATGATTACCGGCTCTACTATGGCAATTATTAATGGTGTTGGCACTACCCTGCTCTCTTATGCCGAAAACATCATCCCCTTAAGTAACTGGATCGGCCGTGAGGATGAGACCTTTTATCATGGCTGGACAGTATTCTATTGGGCTTGGTGGGTTTCTTGGTCACCTTTTGTCGGCATGTTCATCGCGAGAATTTCACGGGGTCGAACCGTGCGTGAATTTATCTTGGCGGTATTATTTGTGCCAACATTACTTACGTCAATATGGATGGCAACTTTTGGCGGCATGGGCCTTGAACAGGTTCAAAATGGCGTAGGTCAATTGGCTCACGGAATTACTGATAGCTCTTTAGCGCTGTTCCAAATGTTGGAGAACTTGCCATTAGCCAACATCACCTCCTTTTTAGCCATTATCCTGGTGTTAATTTTCTTTATCACCTCTTCAGATTCAGGCTCTTTGGTAATCGACAGTATTACTGCGGGTGGAAAATTAGATGTGCCTGTGCAGCAAAGAATTTTCTGGGCTTCGATGGAAGGTGTCATTGCTGCCGCATTGTTATTTGGCGGTGGCAAAGATGCGCTGGGCGCATTACAAGCCGCAGCTATCACGGTAGGGCTACCTTTCACTGTACTATTGATTATTATGTGCCTTGGCTTGTTCTTAGGTTTAAGAAAAGAGTATAAAAAACTAACTTAGCGCTGTTAGCACTTATCAAAGAATAAAGTCTCATTAAATAAGGTCTAATAAGCTAAGCAGCCTAAGGCAATAGTTGATATAGTAAATAAATCTCAATGTAGTAGGTAACTTAGCTAAATTATATGGATTTATTTCTTCTTAAAAAGATCATCACTGTATTTATCATGCCTATTAACATAGTGCTGTTATTACTTATTTTTGCCCTGTTTATGCATGGTAAAAATCCAAAAAAAAGTATTAAAAGCTTATCTGCAGCTATTGTCATTTTACTTATCAGCGCCTTTCCACCCTTTTCCGATACGGTTATGACCGCAATTGAAAACGATTACCCGCCTTATGTTAAAACCAATGAGAGTATCGATTATATTGTTGTACTAGGTTGTGGCCATAATACCAATGCTGAATTACCAGTAACCAGTCAATTAGCAACCTGTTCATTACAGCGCATGGTTGAAGCGCTACGTATTTATCAACTACACCCAGAGGCAAGAATAATCACCTCAGGTTATGGTGGCCATAATCCGGTATCTAATGCTGAAACCGTCAAACAATCATTGGTACTTTTAGGTGTGCCTGCACAAAAGATTATTACTGAAAATTTCCCCAAAGATACTGAAGAAGAGGCTGAGCTCATTGCGCCTAGGGTACAAGGTACAAAAGTAGTACTAATCACCAATGCCGATCATATGCCCAGGTCAATAAATTACTTTCAGGCACAAGGGATTTACCCTATTGCGGCGCCCACTGGTTATTGGGTGAAAAATCCAGACAGCAGTAAAAGCTGGGCTCACTACACACCTAGCAGTAAAAAATTACAGCAGAGCACTATTGCCTGGTATGAAAGTTTAGGATTAATAGTGCAATGGTTTAAGTCGTTATTTAGTTAAAATTTCATACAGGTAATAATTATCTGTAATAATTTTCTTAATTAAAACCCTTTGTTTTAGTGATAACTTAAAATATATTTAACTATTAAACGGGGTTATCAATATCAACAAAAACTACTTCAAGCCCGTGCTCTTTAGCTAAATGCTCCCCTAAGGCTTTTATACCATAGCGCTCGGTAGCGTGGTGACCTGCAGCAAAGCAGTGAATATCCATTTCATGGGCAATATGGGTTGTTTGCTCAGAAACTTCCCCTGTTAAAAAGGCATCTATACCTTGCTCTGCCGCCAGTTCAATATAACCCTGACCGCCGCCAGAGCACCAAGCAATTGTTTTTATTGCTTTGTTACTCGGCGGAGCAATATGCAAACATTCACGTTCAAGGGTAGTATTGATTAGCTTGGCAAAGTCTTCACCGCACCACTCTTGTTTAAAATGGCCCTGCATAGCAACACTGAGTGGATTACCAAGCTCTAACGGAGCAACATTCTCAATGTTAAAAAGTTTGGCAAGCTGGGCGTTATTGCCCAACGTCGGATGAATATCTAGCGGCAAGTGATAAGCAAACAAGTTGATATCGTTGACCAATAAAGACTTTATGCGGTCATGCTTCATACCACGAATCACATAAGATTCATTTTTCCAGAAATAACCATGATGTACCAATATGGCATCTGCTTGTTCACTGATTGCCCGTTCAATAAGTGCTTTAGAGGCAGTAACACCAGTAACCACTTTAGTAATGTTATTACAGCCTTGAATTTGTAAGCCGTTCGGTGTGAAGTCTTTAATTTTCTCTGGTTTTAACAACCCATTGAGATAGTGCTCTAGTTCATTTGTAAGCATATATGTTAACTCTGTCATAAATTTTAATTATCATACTTGATCATCCGTTTTATTTACACCTCAGTAAATACAGCTCTAGCTAGGTATTTTATTTATTGTTAAGGCAATCAAGATTCACGATTAGTAAATATGTATACATTATACACTATAGCGGCTTGTTTATTCGGCGATTTATTTGTTTCATAGCGTGAAAGTTTTTGTTATAACTTTCAAATCAAGCTTTACATTTGATAACAAACTGTTATCAGTTTGTTGCGACTTAAAGACATTGATACTCAATAAAAATAACTATATCAAAAGGAAGCTGCTATGAGATTTTGTATGAGGAAAAAACATTTACTTGCGCTAAGTATTTCAACCGCACTATTAACAGGCCAAAGTTTCAGCACATTAGCTGCAGAAATCGAGGAGGTTGAACGCATTGAAGTAACCGGCTCACATATTAAAAGAGGTGATATGGCAGGGCCATCACCTGTCACTTCACTGAGCGCAGAAGACATAGCCAGAACGGGTGTAACTGATTTAATTGGTTTATTCACTAAGTTACCAGCAGCTGGCCAAGGAACCTTTTCTACTCAAGGTAATGGTAGTGATGGTACAGGAAACGGGGGTTCAAGTGTTTCATTACGTGGCTTAGGCGCTGACTCTACTTTAATCTTGATTAATGGTCGACGCATCGCCGTATCACCATTTGCCAATGAAATTTCCACTGCCTTTGTTGATATTAACAACATACCACTTGCGGCAATCAAAAGAGTCGATATTTTAAAAGATGGCGCATCAGCCACCTATGGCTCAGATGCAATTGCGGGCGTTATCAATATTATCTTGAAAGATGATTATGATGGAGCAGAGCTTTCCGCCAAAGTTGGTGATACCGCAGATGGTGGTGGTAAAGAAACAAATATAAGTTTAGCTTGGGGAAATACCTCTGAAAAAGCGAGTCATACTTTTATTTTAGATTATTTCGACCGTGAAGAAATAATGAACAGTGACCGTGACTATACCGCTACGGCGAATCAAGCAGCACGTACTGGGCTCAGATTTGCTAACGATGGTCGTAGTTCTTCAGGCTACCCAGGGACAATTGCATTAGCTTCTGATGCAAGCATTCGTACGCCAGACACTTTTGGCAATGATGTTTGTGCTCCAGAAGATATTGTTGGCACTTTATGTCGTTATGACTATGCTCCTTTTGGTAGTGCTGTTCCCTCAAGTGAACGTTTTAGTTTTATCTATACGGGAAAATATGAAATCAATGATACGCTTCGTGGTTTTGCCGATATTAATGGTCAAAACTCAAAAACAGTTATAAGAGGCGCAGCTAGCCCTAGTTTCAACGAGCTATTTATGTCTGGCGATAATGCTAACCACCCTATGGCCAATCTTCCAGATCATGACTTTTACCAGCAAGACCTGACTATGCGACGCAGAATGGTTGATATTGGTAACCGCGAAAAACAAGTGAGCTCAAATTACTACCGTGGCGTAATTGGCTTAGGCGGTGAAATTGGTGATTGGGAATGGGAAGCAGCTTATAGCTATATCAAAAGTGAATCTATTGAACGTGGTGTTAACGGTTTTCCTAACTCTCGCCGAGCTCAAGAAGCAATAGATAGCGAGTTATGGAACCCCTTTGAACCCTCGACTAATACTCAAGAAGCTTTAGATTTTATAGAAACTCAAACAACGCGTTTTGGTAAGTCTACCAATAAATCTTTTGATTTAACCGTATCGGGTCCACTAATGGAAATGCCTAGTGGTGACTTGCTAATAGCCCTTGGTACTGAATATCGTGAAGAGTCAATCAGCGATAACCCTGATGACCAATTTTTACGCGGTGAGGTTTTTGGTACTGAAGCAACACAAGCCAATGGCTCTCGCGATAATTTAGCCATATACGGTGAGTTAGCAGTCCCTGTTATGGATAACGTTGAAGTTCAACTTGCTGTTCGTTATGAAGATTATAGTGATTTTGGTTCAACCACCAATCCAAAAGTAGCTTTTATTTGGAGCGTTAACGATGATATCTCGCTTCGTGGTTCGTGGGGTACAGCATTCCGTGCGCCATCATTACATCAAATTGGCTTAGGTAATACCGATGAGTCACCTGAGCTAGTCGATACCGTGCGATGTGATGCCGTTGGTAACGTCAATAAAGCGTGTGAATTACAAGAATATACTGCGGTATTATCAGGTAACCCAGATTTGGGGCCAGAAGAGTCTGAAAGTATCAATGTAGGGATTATTTATCAAATTAGCGATAATGTTGACTTCTCACTTGATTATTATAGTTATGACATTGAAAATATCATCACTAAAGATACTCAGTTCAAGTTTACAACCTTTGGTAACGATCCAACTGTGGTAGAACGTGAACCTTCAAATGTGCCTGGCGCTCCTGACGCTCCTGGTGAAGTTATTAGGATTTTTGATCAATATGAAAATATTGGTAATGTTAAAACCTCGGGTTTAGATTTTGACCTTAGTTATAAACTTGCGAGTAACATTGGTGATTTCACCTTTAATTACGCCCTCAATTATATCTTAGAGTATGAAGATTCAAGACCAACGGCTAATGAAGATGGTTCACAGGGACCAAGACGTATTGAGATACAAGAAGGTGACTTTGAACAGCCGGAAATGCGCTGGACATTCAATACCTCATGGGTAATGGATGATTGGAGCGCTAATATTGCCGTTAACTATATCGGCGAGTTTAAACAAGATAATGCAGTAAGAATACAGGAAGTTAAAGACGATGATGATAATGTTATCGAAACCGTGATTTTGGATGATGTAGAGTCAATGGTGACAGTTGATACGGCTGTGAATTTCATTGGTTTTGACGATGTTACCTTAACCCTTGGTGCCACTAACTTATTTAATGAAAAACCACCGTTTAGTTACCATAGCTGGACTAGTTTTTCTAATGTTCACAATAGCCAAGGTCGCTTTACTTATGTAAAAGCAACTTATAAGTTCTAAGTAAGGTAATAATATAAATAACCTAAATTATGGTTAAATAATACAAAGCCGCATAACGCGGCTTTTTTATAACTATTTATTATGTCTGGAAGTATTCTTATGCAAACGCATAGTAGGTACTTTTACCGGATTAAACTCTGGCCGTATTTTCCATTTAGGCTTAATTGGCGTTAGCGGCAAGACCCGCTTTTTGGCTACAATCACATAAACAGAGCCCAAAGCTGGCAAATAGTTTTTAGCAAAATTATGCCAACTACTATCTAAGGTGTCAGTGGTCAACTTTCCAGTTAAACCACTATGTAAAAAACGTTGGTCGGCTAAAATTTCAAAGCCCATTAAATGCAGCCAATCTTTGACTCGCATCGGAGAGAAAAAATGTTCATTCCAGGGTGTTTTACTGCGCCGGTAAGGTAACAGTCGGTTTAAGCCGACAAGACTTAACGGATTAAAACCGGTTAACACTAAATAGCCATTAGGGATCAACACCCTGTTAGCTTCACGTATCACATGGTGGGGATCAAGAGAGAACTCTAAAGCATGACTTAACAAACAAACGTCGACGCTATGTTCTTGCAAGGGTAAATCATCAAGATCACCAACAACATTTACTAAGCTACTTTTACTGCTGATACTTACTTGATGGTTTATAGTGCAATCATTTACCTCTATTTCACTACTTAATGCACCCAATTTAACTAAATGATAACCGAAGAATTTTTGCCACCAAGGTGCCAGCTCTTGCTCTATCGCTTTTTTAATGACTTCACCATTAGGTAAAGCCTGCCATGAGCTAGGATAATGCGGTTGTCGAAAAGCTAACGCTGGTTTCATAGAGTCTTCTTTTAGGTGTATTGTTTTAAGCGTATAATGAGGGTAATTGTTATCATGGTGCTAGCAAAACTGCGCATGCTAAACCTCATCAACAAAATAAATGTTTAACGAACTAAGTATATAACGAACTAAAGGTAAAATCTCCTATGTCTAACGCTCACCCTATGGTTACCGCAATCAATGCCTTTAATGATAATTACATTTGGGCGCTAGCGAGTAAAAAAAATAATCAAATCGCCCTAGTTGATCCGGGTGATGCAGCAGTATGTATTGACTATATAGAAAGAAATAATTTAACCCTTTCAGCCATTTTGATCACCCACCATCATAGCGATCATGTTGGCGGTATAGCAAAGCTACTTGAATATGCCAAAGCTAATGCCTGGTCAGTAACTGTTTATGGCCCCGCTAATGAGCGTATTGCTCAGCTTGATGTCACCCTCGAAGAAAACGATATCGTCACCTTAGCAGAGCTCAATTGTCAGTTAAACGTACTCGACCTTCCTGGTCATACTAAAGGCCACATTGCATATTATAACAATGACATGGTGTTTTGTGGCGACACCTTATTCTCGGGTGGTTGTGGTCGATTATTTGAAGGCACACCTGAGCAAATGCATAGTTCACTGACTAAGTTAGCAAACTTACCAAAAAGCACTCTAATCTACTGTGCGCATGAATATACCCAAGCAAACTTAGCCTTTGCTTTAGCCGTTGAGCCAGAAAACTGCGACCTGCATAACTATGCAGAACTGGTCAATTTCAAACGTCAACAAAGCCAAGCAACCATCCCAAGTAATATAGGGTTAGAGCGGAAAATCAATCCTTTTTTACGCTGCCAAGAACCAACTATTAAACATGCAGCACTAGCCTACACAAACCAAAAACAAGGTTCCGACAGTGACGTTTTTGCTGCCATTAGAGCATGGAAAGATAATTTCTAGCGGCTATGCTTGGACGGGATTTATTTTCACCCGCAAGTTAAATATGCTAATCTGCTGCATCGTTTTTCTTTCCCGCTGATTTTACTGGTTATTCATGAAGTATTTATTATTACCTGCTGTAGTTCTTTTAGCTGGCTGTCAAAGCCTCTCCCAAAGTGATAACGCCGACAGTGACTCCGGTGCTAACACGCATATTGAAACTGCCAATGCCGTTGAAATCCATCAAGCGCTATTAGCCGATGAAAGCATTGATGTGACCCACCCAATTGCTGATGTAGAGTTCTCTTTAAAAGATAAAGAATCCCTTGCCAAGAATGATATTTGGCCACGAATTCAAAGTCAACTTACTTTTGATATTCCAGAAGAAAAGCGCCTTATAGCCCAGCGTAATTGGTATGCTAAACATCCAAGTTACCTGAAGCGTGTCGCTAAACGCGCTGAGCCATTTCTTTATTATATTGTTGAAGAATTAGAAAAAAATGACATGCCCATTGAACTGGCGTTGTTACCTGTAGTTGAGAGCGCCTTTGACCCCTTTGCCTATTCTCACGGTCGCGCTTCAGGCATGTGGCAATTTGTCCCTGCCACGGGTGAACGCTTTGGCATGAAGCAAAACTGGTGGTATGACGGCCGAAGAGATATCGTTGCCTCAACCGAAGGTGCCATAAAATACCTTAAATATTTAAATAAATTTTTCGATGGCGACTGGATGTTAGCACTTGCAGCTTATAATTCAGGTGAAGGTCGAGTAAGAAATGCGGTTAGGAAAAATAAACGCTTAGGTAAACCTACCGATTTTTGGTCACTAGATTTACCTAAAGAAACCCGTGCTTATGTACCTAAATTATTAGCACTAGCCGATATTATAAAGCGCCCTGAAGATTTTAATTTAACACTTTACTCTATTGATAATAAAAGTGTTTTGAGTCTAGTCGATATTAAATCACAACTTGATTTAGCGAAAGCAGCAACCTTAGCCGGTTTATCATTAGCCGAGCTACAACGCTTAAACCCTGGCTTTAATCGTTGGGCAACCGATCCTGATGGCCCTCACCGCTTATTGTTACCTACACATACGGTAGAAAAATTTCAGCTAGGCTTAAGTAAGCTCAGTAAAAACGACCGTTTAGCATGGCAACGTTATAAAATTAAAAGCGGTGATAATTTAGGTGTTATCGCTAATAAATTTAATACCCGTGTTGATTTAATCCAGCAAGTTAACAACATCAAAGGTAATCAAATTCGTGCGGGTAAACACTTGCTTATCCCGGTAGCAGCGAAGTCACTCGACAGCTATGTTTTTTCGCAAGAGCAACGCATAGCCAAAAAACAAAGTAGACCGGGAAAAGGTATAAAAGTTACTCACACGGTAAAATCAGGTGATAACCTTTGGGACATAGGTCGTAAATATAAGGTCAATGGCAAAAGTATTGCTAAGTGGAACGGCTTTGCCCCAAGAGATACCTTAAAACTAGGTCAAAAACTCGTGATTTGGCAAAAGAATACCGCTAGCTATGCCAAGAGTAAAACTGGTAATAGGGTAGAAAATGCCATAATACGTAATATTACTTATAAGGTACGCCGTGGTGACTCTTTTGCTCGTATAGCAGATAAGTTTAATGTCCGTATCAGTGATATTGAACGCTGGAATAACCTTGATAGAAGTAAGTATTTACAACCTGGACAAAGATTAAAACTGTCGGTAGATGTTACCAATAATATTTAGGGCGGGACAGAGTCTATCTTCAAAAAAGCGAGCTATGTAGCTCGCTTTTTTCTTATGATTTTTTTTAGTGCTTTTAGTGAAATTAAAAAATATTCATTATCAATGCAAAAGATAAACCCTACAGAGTAAAGTAAACTATAACCGCTGGCTGGTAAAATCGACAAAAAATGTTTGAGTTTGTCCTGATATATCAGCGGTAATCCACAAACGCCACACCATCTGTTCATCACTACAACTGGCTAATAAGCTTTGCGCTAAGTAAACACCATCTTTGCCTGATTGTTCAAAAAAAACCGGCACCTTGCCCATAAACATATCCTTACCTTCTAGATAAGCAGTTATGTTAGTGGTGTTTTTCTTAGTAATTTGTTCCGATTGAGGTGATTCAGTTAATTCGATTAACTCTACTAATTCAATGAAAAAAGGTAATTCAGTTTTAACCTTATCTGATAAATATTGTTGCGAAAATTTAATACTAAAATTAGCAAGCTTGGTATTAACTTGGCATTGACTCTGACTGGCAATACACAATGGGACTAAGGGCTTTAGAGTATTAGCTGAGTCCTGTTCACTTACTGGCTTGCAAGCGCTAATGAGTAATAAAAAACCGACAAGGGGAAGTTGTTTTAGCACGTTAAAGCCTACCATTTATGACAAAGTAGTTATTATCCACTAACGCCAGTAAACTAGCCACTATTAGTCTTAGTTAACCAAAATACGGCTATAAGCCAATGATCCCGGCTAGTGAAACGGTAAAGCGAACGCTTTGAGGGCATACTCCTTATTATTATGTTGACTGCGATAATTCTTCAAAGCATAACATGGTCAGTTTTTTAGATTTTCGTCGTAAAAACTCAAGCCTACTGTTATAAAAACCTAAAATAACAACTCACTAGCCTCAACCTTATTGACCATAGACAGTTTAAAACAACTTGCTAAGAGCTAATTAACCATTAGCAATCATCTAGCTAACAACTAAATAGCCTTGCACTTTTAATTTACTGAAAAACGTCTATAAATAAGGTTACGGCTGTGCATTGTAATTTTTGTTCATTAATAAAAAGTAATCAGCACTGAATGTTTTCTAACCCATTGAGATACTTTTGTCTTTTTATTGTTCAGTTAATATCCACACATAATTTAGGTGTAATTATCTTTTGTTGATCTACATCAAATTTAAACGCGCATAGTTGTTGATTTATATCCTCCCCAAGGGGTAAAATTGCCGGGATTTTGACACATCTGCTTACAGCAGGGTGTCATATCTCACGGCTCAATGAGCAAACACACAGAGTTAGTATAACTTGTGTCCTATATCTAAGGCTTTTTTAACATTTAGATATTACAGCAAGAAGTACTTTCTGATTAATAATAACACTGCGGAATTCTTAACATGACCACAAGTAATACGTCAGCAGTAGACTACAACTTCGATGTTGTACGTCAGTTTACTGTAATGACTGTAATCTGGGGAATCGTTGGTACACTTGTAGGTGTACTTATCGCGGGACAATTAATTTGGCCTGCGTTAAACTTTGATACACCTTGGTTAACCTACTCCCGTCTTCGTCCACTTCATACTAATGCTGTAATTTTTGCTTTTGGTACAAGTGCTTTATTTGCCTCATCTTATTACATTGTACAACGTACCTGCCAAACACGACTGTTTGGCGGTAAGTTAGCGGCTTTTACCTTCTGGGGCTGGCAAGCAGTTATTGTAGCCGCAGTCATAACCTTACCTTTAGGTTATACCTCTACAAAAGAATACGCTGAGCTAGAATGGCCAATTGATATTCTCATAGCTGTGGTTTGGATTTGTTATGCCATTGTTTTCTTTGGTACCTTAATTAAGCGTAAAGTTTCGCATATTTACGTTGCCAACTGGTTCTTTGGTGCCTTTATTCTCGTTATTGCGGTTTTGCATATTGGTAACAGTATGGCGATACCTATTTCAGCAATGAAATCCTACTCTATATATTCTGGTGCTATCGATGCCATGATGCAGTGGTGGTATGGACATAATGCCGTTGGTTTCTTATTGACTGCTGGTTTCTTAGGTATGATGTATTACTTCGTGCCTAAACAAGCAGAGCGCCCAGTCTATTCTTATCGTTTATCCATTGTACATTTTTGGGCCTTAATCTCTCTTTATATTTGGGCCGGCCCTCATCACTTACATTACACGGCATTACCTGACTGGGTACAGACCGTTGGTATGACCATGTCTATCGTATTATTCCTGCCTTCATGGGGTGGTATGATCAACGGTATAATGACTCTTTCTGGTGCTTGGCATAAACTTCGTACTGACCCTATTTTACGTTTCTTAATTGTTTCTTTATCTTTCTACGGTATGTCTACCTTTGAAGGCCCAATGATGGCAATTAAATCAGTAAATGCTCTATCTCATTATACTGACTGGACTATTGGCCACGTTCATTCTGGTGCCCTAGGTTGGGTTGCCATGATATCAATTGGTGCTATGTACCATTTAATCCCAGTATTATTCAATCAGGGCCGTATGTTCAGCATTCGTCTGATTAACGTACATTTCTGGTTACACACTTCAGGCGTTGTACTGTATATCGTAGCGATGTGGATTTCAGGTGTCATGCAAGGGTTAATGTGGAGAGCTGTAAACAGTGACGGTACGTTAACGTACAGTTTTGTTGAGAGTTTAACCGCATCTTACCCCTTCTATTTTATGCGTTTCATCGGTGGGATTTTGGTCGTTGCTGGTTTCATATTAATGGCCTACAACATGTTTAAAACTATTTATGCGAAAGACGGAAGTCTTAAGCCTATTGAAGCAGAATAAGGAGAACAGACATGAAAAATGCACATGAAAAAGTTGAAAAAAACGTTGGCTTGTTCTTCTTGTTTACTGTCTTTGCGATCAGCATCGGTGGTTTAGTTGAAATTACGCCGTTATTCTTCCAAAAAGAATTGGCCCAACCGGTTGATAATTTAAAACCTTATACTGCCCTGCAAATGGAAGGACGTGACGTTTATATTCGTGAGGGTTGTCACGTATGTCATAGCCAAATGATCCGTCCATTTAGAGCAGAAACAGAACGTTACGGTCACTATAGTGTTGCCGGTGAACACGTTTGGGAACATCCATTTTTATGGGGTTCGAAACGTACTGGACCTGATTTAGCCCGTGTTGGTGGTCGTTACAGTGACGATTGGCACCTGGCTCATTTATTGGACCCTCGCTCGGTTGTACCTGAATCTAATATGCCCGCTTTTAAATGGCTAGCTGAAAACACCCTCGACGGTGAACTTACCAGGAAAAAGCTGGAAACATTCAATTGGTTAACAAGAAATCGTAGCCATAAAGATGAAGATGGTAACCGTATTAAGCTTTATTCTGATGAAACACTTGCCGCTGCTAAAGACGCAGTCAAGGGTAAAACAGAGATGGATGCCTTGATTGCTTATTTGCAATCCCTTGGCCATGCGTTGAAGTAACCGGAGTGATCATGGATTACGGAACACTTAGAGGGCTTGTTGCCCTCCTTATATTGGCCTTGTTTGTTATTATTGTCATGTGGTCTTATTCAAAAAAACGGAGTGCTGCATTTGATGATATTGCTAACTCTATTTTTGAAGAAGATGAACTAAACAAGCAAACAAAACAAAGCCATATTGATACAAACAACAAGCAGGAGACTAATAATGTCTAGCTTCTGGAATATATGGGTTTGGGTGCTTACTCTGGGCTCACTCGTAGGTTGCTTTCTATTACTACGCTGGTGTTTAAATGACCACACTGGCGTTGAAGAAGGTGAGTCTATGGGGCACTCCTTCGATGGTATAGAAGAATTAAATAATCCACTACCAAAATGGTGGAGCACATTTTTCTTGTTAACCATTATTTGGGCATTTGGTTATCTTGCACTTTATGGTTTAGGTAGCTGGGGTGGACTTTTAGGTTGGAAAAGCTCGAACCAAGGTATACTAAACCTCGCTGAATCAAAAGCCAAAACAGCAGCGTCTTTAACTGAAGGCTCTAACTTTTTAGTTCAATATGACCGCGAAGTAGCTGCTGCCGATACTAAATATGGTCCTATTTTCGATGCTTACGCTGCGCGTAGTATTGAAGATTTAGCTACGGATGAGAAAGCATTAAAAGTAGGCCAACGCTTATTTATTCAAAATTGTTCTCAATGTCATGGTTCTGATGCCCGCGGTACAACAGGCTTCCCTAACCTAACCGATAACGATTGGTTATATGGTGGTAGTCCTGAAACCATTAAAGAAACTATTATGCATGGTCGTATAGCATCAGGCATGATGGCTTGGGAAGGCGCATTAGGCGGCGAGCAAGGTGTTAAAGAAGTTGCCGCTTACGTTATCAGCTTAAGTGGTCGTTCTGTTGACCCTGTGTTAGCGAAAGCAGGTAAAGGTAAGTTTGCCTTGTGTGCTGGTTGTCATGGCTCTGAGGGTCAAGGTAGCTTAGCGTTAGGTTTACCCATGGGCGCACCTAACTTAAGTGATAACATCTGGTTATATGGTGGTTCAAAACGTGTAATTGAAGAGTCTATTCGTTATGGTCGTGCTGGTGTTATGCCGCCATGGAAAGACATTCTAGGTGAAGAAAAGGTTCACCTAATTAGTGCTTATGTTTATAGTCTTTCTCAAGATTAATAACTCACATCGCTGATATTGAACGGTAGCTCACAGTCATCATGACAATGTGCATCCTGCATTGTCTAGTAAGCTACATCCGTGTAGCATCATGTGATCGCGAAGTACCGTTCATCCTGAACATAAACCCTTGGTTACACATTGTAACCAAGGGTTTTTTATGTCTTTTAATAATACCAAGCGGATTAATATATTGGTCAGCTTAGAGCTACATTAGCGAGCTTAAAACAAGCAAAAAGAGTTAAACATAGTTAGTCTATATTTCATTCCTTTTGTGATGTTATCAGTTTGCTAATGAGCTCCCAAAGGGCGAGTTTAAAAGGCTTACATACCGCGTTATTAATTTTGACAAGGACGCTACAGGGATGTTGCTTAATAGATAATGCAGGAGCTTATTCTCCTGAATGACCATTCAATCAATGCCTTGCCTCTAAGCCTTTTAGTTCTCGCTAAGTGAATAATAAATTATTCCGCTTGGTATAAGTAGAAAACTAGCTGACAGTTGAGAAAAAAGGTATAATGTCGCCCCATATTCTACTGTCAAAAATAAGCTACTTTATGAAAACCTCTTGGTACCGCGAGCCTTGGGCTTGGTTAGTTTTTATCCTTCCTTTTACTGCTGTTGTAGCAGGTATTGCTACTTACATTATTGCTAATACTGATGCTGACACCTTAGTGGTAGGCGATTATTATAAAAAAGGCAAAGCTATTAATTTACAGGTCGGTAAAGTAAAAATGGCACAAAAACTGGGAATGCGCTTTGCGCTTCAGTTAAAGGGGAATGAATTAATAATCAAACCAACGGGTATTGAAAAAACCTTTCCTTTAATCAATGTTAATTTTTTTCACCCTACTCTTGAAGAGAGAGACTTTTATCTAGCATTGACGCCTGATGGCAATGGCCATTTCAGACACCACTTTGAGCAAGAGGTTAGCGGAAAATGGAAGCTGACAATAAGTCCTTTTGAAGGTCATTGGAAAATTCAAGACACCATTACTTTGCCACAAAGTGATTTTATCGATTTAATTCCAAACCCGATTAAAGCCCAGTAAAGCCTCAACGAGTTAGACTCCTCTATACATATCGACATTGAATTATTATAGTGAGCACGTTATCGCTCACTATTTATTCCCAGATCTTAAGAAAGTAAGCCATGACTAGCAAATGTTTTCACTGCGATGAAGCAATCCCCTCAGGTATTAACCTGTTTGTTACCATTAATCACGAACCACAAATAATGTGTTGTGTTGGTTGCCAAGCGGTAGCTCAAACCATTGTCGATAATGGCTTAACGCAATATTATGCCGTAAGAACTGAACCTGCGCATAAAAGCCAACCTTTAGTGCCTGAACAATTGCAAAAGCATAAATTACTTGATGAAGCCGTATTACAAAGTGAGTTTGTTTTTCAAGGTGATAGTCAAGATAAAGAGAATAAAGAGGCGATATTAAGTATTGATGGTATAAGTTGTGCTGCCTGTGCTTGGCTTATCGAGATGAAGCTAGGGACATTAACCGGTTTACTCAGTATTAACGTTAATGCCACTAGCCAAAGAGCAACGGTTAAATGGCGAGATAGTGCGATAAAATTAAGTGCTATTTTATTAGCTATCGAAAACATTGGCTATCAAGCACTGCCCTTTAAAGCCAATGATGCAGAATTAAACAACAAAAAACAAAGTAAAGCTTTTGTCAAACGTTTAGGCATTAGCGGTATTTTATTGATGCAAATCATGATGATAGCTTTCGGCCTTTATTTTGGTGCCTTTACTGATATGGCTGAACACAATAAAGTCTATTTACGCTGGGTCAGCTTTATCTTGGCAACGCCTATTATTTGTTATGGTGCATTGCCCTTTTACACCGGGGCAATAAAAGCCCTTAAAGCAAAGCGTTTATCCATGGATGTACCTGTCTCCATTGCCATTATTTTAGCCTTTACCGCCAGCGCTTGGGCAACAATTACCCAGCAAGGGGAAGTGTACTTTGAGTCTGTTGCCATGTTCACCTTTCTGCTGCTTATCGGTAAATTCTTAGAATTTAGAGCCCGTTCGCGTGCCGCGCAAGTCTCTGCTAACTTATTAAAATTAATGCCAATGACGGCGACCAAAGTCATCACTGTAAGCAATAATGTAGACACGCAAAGCAAAGAAGTATTGGTCGCAGCAAAACAGTTGATTAAAGGCGATATCGTGATTATAAAGCCTGGAGAAGTAGTCCCTGCTGATGGTGTTATTACCTCAGGTGATAGTCAATTAAATGAGGCTATGCTCTCAGGCGAGCAATTACCTATCAGTAAAACAATCAATGACAGTGTTTTCGCTGGCACACTAAACGGTGACGGCAATATTACCGTACAAGTGAAACAAGCGACTAACCAATCATTTTTAAGCCAACTAATTCGTTTAAGTGAGGAAGCACAAGCGCACAAACCAAAGATAGCCCAGTTATCGGATAAAATAGCTCAGTACTTTGTTGCCCTTATTCTATTAACCTCTATTGCTACGGCGATTTATTGGCAGCAACATATGCCAGAAGAAGCATTTTGGATTACCCTTTCCGTTTTAGTTGCCACCTGCCCTTGTGCACTTTCTTTAGCAACACCTACTGCCTTAACGTGTGCAACCACACGGTTAAATCGTGCTGGCATTATGGTTAAAGGCGGCCATGTTATGGAAACCATGCCGAAAATAAATTGCTTTGCTTTTGATAAAACAGGCACCTTGACTACAGGTGAATTTACCATTGATAAGGTTGAGTTAATCGATAACGACTCAAACTATAGCCAAGAACAAGTACTCGTCATTGCTGCTGCATTAGAAGCTTACTCAGAACACCCTATTGCCAAGCCTTTTACCGAGCATAGAGATTACAGCCTAACGGCAAAACAAGTGAAAGTTCACTCCGGCCAAGGTGTTAGCGGTACTATTGATAAAATAAATTATGCCATTGGTAAATTGTCTTGGTTGAAAGAAAGTGCTCAACTCGAACATAGCCAGGCTAAGCCTTTATCAGGTACCAGCTGTCTGTTGATGGCTAATAAGCAAATTATTGCGGCCTTTTACTTAGTTGATAAAATTCGTGAACAAGCCTTTGAAACAATATCTAGTCTAAATAAGCAAAGCAAAACCTTATTGTTATCGGGTGATAGTCAAATTGCGTGTGACAATTTAGCACTAACCCTGCCCATTAATACCGTGTTGGGTGGTTTGACTGCCCAAGATAAAATGCAGCAAATTAAATCTGCCCAAGAGCAAGGTTTCAAAGTCGCCATGATCGGGGATGGTGTTAACGACTCGCCGGTATTTGGTGCAGCACATGTATCTATTGCCATGGGCTGTGGTGCAGATATTACTAAAAGTGGCGCAGATGCCATATTGCTTAATAATAAACTAAGCAACATCAATATCTTGATAGAAGTATCTCGCCGAACGCGTCGAATAGTCATCCAAAATTACTTATGGGCCTTTGGATATAATGCTATTGTATTACCCCTAGCTGTGACAGGTTATATAACACCTTATATGGCAGTAATTGGCATGTCAGCTAGCTCGATTTTAGTGATTAGTAATTCACTACGCTTGCTTAAAGAATAAAATCATCAGCGGAGCTAACCAGTCCACTTAGTTATCAATGTAGTATTAGTGAGTAAAATATGAGCATTATGTATATATTAATTCCTGTCGCTGCTTTATTAACCGCATTAGCGATATACCTGCTTCTCTGGGCAGTGAAAGCTGAACAATTTGATGACCTTGAGAAGCAAGGCATGAGTATTCTTTTCGATGATGAACCAGTAAATAACATCAGCAAAGAAAAGCAAGAGGGTGAAATAGAAAACAGTACAAAACAACCGGAAACCTCAAGTAAACAATGAGCTTAGATCTGTTTTCCGCTTTTATCATCGGCTTACTCGGCTCAGGTCACTGTTTAGCCATGTGTGGTGGCATTACCACTATGCTCACTTCAGCTATTGATAAGCCTGCAAATCTGCACACGGCTAAAGCCAGCGACCAAGGCGATATCCCGGTTAATGTAACTTCATCACAGCCAAGCTGCTCACCCTATGCCTTTCGCTTGAACTTAGTCTTTTTTTACCATATTGGGCGTATTGCTAGTTATTGTTTAATTGGCGCAATCGTCGGTTTCACAGGCTCAATTGCCGCTAAAAACATTGGTATACCTATCGCCGGTTTACGTTTGGTTGCTGCCTTATTTCTCATTTTACTGGGTTTATATATTGGAAAATGGCTTTTATGGCTCAACCGCATTGAAGCACTAGGTAAAGGTTTATGGGGTTATTTATCGCCAATGGCTAAACATGTTATTCCTGTTGATAATCGCAAAAAAGCCCTTGCTTTAGGTGCTTTATGGGGCTGGTTACCTTGTGGCTTGGTATATTCAACCCTCACCTGGGCACTTGCTAGTGGCAGTAGCTTAACCGGCGCCAATATCATGCTTTTTTTCGGTTTAGGGACTTTACCGGCCTTAATCGCATTATCACTTGGTATCGGTAGTATAAAAAAACTACTGGTTAATTTAGCCTTTCGAAAGGCCATGGCTATCTCTCTTATCGGCTATGGTATATATAGTTTTACTGTTGCATTTCAACTAATCTTCTAATAACATATACTTGCCTTAAAGTTAGTAAAAATAGCTACATCAAAGAGTAATATCATGCAAAATAAAAGTTGTCCTGCGACACAACATATCAACTGCCAAAACTGTAGTATTAGTGAGCTATGTTTACCGTTTACTTTAAATGATAAAGAACTTGATACCCTTGATAATATAATTGACCGTAAGCGCCCTATTCATAAAGGCGATAAAATTTTTCATGATGGTCAAGAATTACATGCTTTATATGCGATACGCTCAGGCACATTTAAAACGTTTACCGTTAATCAACATGGCGAAGAACAAATTACTGGCTTTCATTTAGCTGGCGATTTACTTGGTTTTGATGCCATTGCTGAAAACTCTCACCCTAGTTTTGCCCAAGCACTAGAAACCTCGATGGTTTGTGAGATCCCTTATGCAAACTTAGATGAATTATCTAATACTATGCCTAAGCTTAAAAAGCAGGTATTACGTTTGATGAGTAACGAAATTAAAACCGATCAGGAAATGCTTACCCTACTAAATAGAAAGAATGCTGAACAACGTGTCGCTACTTTTATCGTCAGCTTAAGTGAGCGTTATCATGCCCGTGGTTTATCTGCGTCAGAGTTTCGCTTAACCATGACCCGCAGTGACATTGGTAATTATATTGGTTTAACCGTTGAAACTATTAGCCGTTTATTAAATCGCTTTCATAAAAGTGGCTTAATCAAAGTCGATGGTAAATTAATTGTAATACTAGATAACGACAAACTTTGCGAAACCGCTGCGCTATAACTCTTCACCTATCTCCTTGCTATGGTTTATTTTGATTAAGAAATAATTAAGCCATAGCAAAACTAAGCTTAACTAATCTTGATTTAAAACAAGCATTAACTTGTCAACTTTGCTATAAATAACGTAACGCAATTAAACTTTACTATTTAGCTTGCCAGAGGTTGCCATGGACATGTATCAAAATATCCTTGTTGTGATTGATCCGACAACAGAAGACCAAAAAGCCCTTAAAAGAGCCATTGAGCTTGCCTCAAGAATTAATACAGCTCAGCCTGAACAGCAGATAAAAATAACTGCTTTTTTTAGCATTTTTGATTTCTCTTATGAGATGACCACTATTTTATCCAGTGGCGAGCGCGATACCATGCGCCAAATGGTTATTAAAGAAAAACAACTTTGGCTAGATGATGTTATCTCAGCCACGAATAGCCAAATAGACATCACCAGCCAAGTGGTTTGGCATAACCGCCCTTTTGAAGCCATCATTCAGCAAGTCATTGAACATAACTATGATCTTGTCATGAAAGGTACACATCAACATGATAAATTCAAATCGGTAATCTTTACCCCTACCGATTGGCATATTTTGAGAAAGTGTCCTTGTCCGGTATTACTGGTTAAAGAGCATGAATGGCCGCAGCAAGGTAATATATTAGCAGCGCTCAACGTTGGTAGTGATGAGACTGAACACTTATCTTTAAACAATACTATTACCAAACAAGCAAAAAATATTGCTCAGTTAATTACCGCTAATGTGCACTTAGTTAACTCTTACCCTGGTACCCCAGTAAATATTGCTATTGAAATCCCAGAGTTTGATGCCAGCGAATACAATAATGCCATGCAAACACACCATAAAGAGGCAATGAGCCAGCACGCTAATAGCTTTGATATTCCTTTAACTAACACTCATGTTGAAGAAGGGTTACCGGAAACAGTTATTGAGCAAGTAGCCTTAAAAATTGATGCCGAATTAGTTATTTTAGGCACTGTTGGTCGCACGGGAATTTCCGCAGCGCTGATAGGGAATACGGCAGAGCATGTCATTGACCAGCTAAATTGTGATGTACTGGCACTTAAACCCGACGGTTATGTGTCACCACTTGCTGATTAAACTTACATTGGCAATTAATATTAAAACGAAGGGCAAACCTAATAAGTTAGCCCTTTTCTATATACTTCGCTTAATATTTTCTTTGCTACAAACTAATAAGCTGTGTTTGGTTAAAGCGACTTAAATTAAGATGAAAGATGTTATCGGCTTTTGACATAGAAATAGGCTCAAAACGCACGCGATCACCTTGACGTAATTGCGCAAGCTTAGCGCAATCTGTTGAAATAACAGCACCTATTTTAGGATAACCACCAATAGTTTGCCTGTCATTAAGTAATACGATTGGCTGACCGTCTGCCGGTATTTGTACCGCGCCATAACAAATCCCTTCGGATAAAATCCCCTTAATATCTGCCTTTACCGCTCGCCCCTGCAAACGATAACCCATACGGTCCCAGTGTTTACTGACTTGATACTCATTAGCAAAGAACAGTTTTTTCTCTATCGCCGAGAAATACCGCTGCTGATAACTTAATATTGTGTGTAACACCACCTCATTGGTATAGTGTGGTTGCTGATGCTCAGCTAACATTAGCTGTTTGAGCTTATTGTCATCTCTCAACATGATGTGGCAGGGTAAGACATCATTGACGGCGAGTTTATCGCCATTTAAGCCACCTACTGACTCTCGACATACTGTAGCTGTACTGCCAAAGCTGGCTTTAATAACAAAGCCACCCGCTACCGCTAAATAACAACGTACACCAACGGGGGCATAAGCTAATTTTATAGTATCCCCTGCTTTAACAGAAAAACTTTGCCACAGTAATCTTTGCTGACCATTGAGTGTCAGCGGCATGGGGGCACCAGTAACGGCAATGACACAATCAACTTGTGCGGTTAACTCTAAGCCGCCTAAATTAATTTCAATGGCTGTGCAATTGAGTTCATTACCACAAAGTCTATTTGCCCAGTTAAAGGCTAACGAGTCAGCCGGACCGCCATTGGTTAGCCCTAAATTAAAAGCGCCATATCGGCCTGAGTCTTGAACCAAGCTCAACACGCCAGCGTTAGTGACTAAAAGTCCCAACTCGTTATTACTCGCTTTAGCTATTACCTTAGTCATAAATATAAGTCATACGGCTATTACCTTCATTTCAGCACTCATCTGCACTCGCTTAACCATTTTTAATTGAGTATTAGCTATCTTCCTAAACATCAAGGTAACTTACCGCCTAACTTCACATACTGCTGTTTATCAATGGCGACAAACTTAACTCTATCACCTACCGCAACCGTCATTATTGGCTCTGCTTGAGCATTAAACATATCAAGTGGACATAAAGCTATGATATTCCAACCACCTGGGGACTCGGCTGGATAGACCGCTGTTTGTCTATCAGCAATAGCGACAGCGCCTTTTGGGACTTTTAATCTAGGTGTAGCTAATCTTGGCATAGCAATGCGCTTATCGACTTCCCCTAAATAAGCAAACCCTGGCGCAAAGCCGATGGCATAAACACGATATTCTTGACCTTGATGCAAGGCAATTACTTGCTCGACACTCAGCTTGGCGCGCTTGGCAATACGCGCCAAATCCAGACCCGATTCGAGTGAATAATAAGCCGGCAGCTCAATTAACCTACCCGGTCTACTATTGCTGTTGTCGCATTGCTTTAATAATTTTTTAAGTTTGTTGCGTAGATGATGGTGGTCAATTTCAAGTAAATTAAACACTACTAAAATAGAGGCATATGATGGGATAAGATCAACAATTTCTGCTGATAAATGTTGACGAATAAGCTGTTCGGCTTGGTGAACCTTGCTGCTGATTTCAGGGGTAATAACTGCCGTTGCTTGCCCATTGTCAGAAAAGTAAAGTATCAGAGCATTTTCACCGGCAGCTTCCAATCTAATATTGTCATTTATATGTGTGGACATCAGCTACCTTCAATATTAGCGCAGCAGAGTTTTAATTTCGCCAATGGCTTGTACACCAGCAATATTATCACCATGAACACAGATGCTATCTACATTAAGCTTAAGTACTTTACCTGATAAGGTAGTAACCGTGCCTTGCTCTGTTAACTGCTTAACTTGCGCTAGCATGGCTACTTTAGTTAAAACAGCACCTGCTTGGCTGCGAGCTAATAACCTGCCGTCATCATCGTAACAGCGATCGGCAAAGGCTTCCGCATATACTGAAATACCAAATTCATTCGCTTGTGCTTTAAACGCCGCCAACTCAGGCGTAGCTTGTAACATCAAGGTTAGTTTCTTCGGATATTGACTTAACGCCGCTAAGATAGCGGTAAATACTTCAGCTTTAGCCATCATATCGTTATAAAGTGCACCATGCGGTTTTACATAATCTATCGACAACCCTTGTGCGCTTGCCATACCGTCAATAGCTGCGACTTGATAATGCATAAGAGCAATAATTTCCTCAGAGGAGCAAGCCATTGAACGTCGACCAAAACCAACCAAATCTGGATAGCTTGGATGAGCACCAATAGCTACTTGATGTTGCTTAGCGAGTGCTAATGTTTTTTGCATCACTAAGGGATCACCGCCATGAAAACCGCAGGCAATATTGGCTTGGTCAATATAAGGCATAACCTCACTATCGTGTCCCATAGTCCATGCACCAAAGCTTTCACCTAAATCACAGTTTAATTTTATCTTCATCATCAAATCAATCGAACATATTGTTATAAAAGATTATATACCCAAAACAAGTGCTTAAAATAGAAACTTCTCTGGTGTTGATTGCAAAAATAAAAAAGCCAATAAGTGGCGACACTTATTGGCTAAACATTTATACCGCTGAGAAATGTGGTTAAGTTAAACTTTTACGCCTAACTCACGTAAACGCTCTAGTAAATAACTGGCTTGAGTATGTTGCTCAGATAACACCACTTCGCTACGTGGATGTAAAAATAAAGGCAAAGAAATGCGAGATTTATCACTGCCCTTACCTGTAGGATTAATTACGCGATGGCTTGTTGATGGAAAATAACCACCCGATGCTTCTTGTAACATATCGCCAATATTAATAATTAGATTGCCAAAATCAGAAGGTACATCCATCCATTCGCCATCTTGACCTTGCACTTGCAAACCTGGCTCGTTAGCTGCGGGTAATATAGTTAATAAGTTAATATCTTCATGGGCAGCGGCTCTAACCGCGCCCGCTTCCTCATCACCGGTAAGTGGTGGGTAATGCAATATGCGCAATAAGGTATTCGGGGTATCTTTAATCATATGAGATAAAGCTTCAGCATACTTTTCAGCAACATCAGCTGGAGAGTGCACTTCTACCCAGTCCAGTAACTCAGCTGCCAGCAGTGATGTTAATCGATAATATTCAAGAATTTCTTCTTTAAGCGCTTCAGGAATACGGCCCCAAGGATAAACATGAAAATATTCTTTAATATCTTTTTTACTATGACCTTTAGCCGTTTCAGATATCTCAGCAGAAAAATAGCCATCTTGCTTCTCTGGATCAAAAGCAAATGAATGCTTCTCTTCACTTAAGAAAAATTCTTGCCAATTTTTATAAATTGACTCAACTAAACTTTGTTTGATTGGGTGATTAATAAGTACGCCAAAACCTGTATCACGTAAACTTTTCACAAATTTTTCAGCTGCGTCTTTCGCTGTGTAATCGACAACTTGTACTTGCATAATTTAATTCTCTTTGAAGATAACTCTTTAAACCAATGAATATATTTTACTCTTTTATCGGTTTTGTTCAACAGTCTCAAGCCAAAAACCTGACCAAATGGTCATTTAAAGTATAAAGAAAACTTGCAAAAATTACCGTCATTCGCTAGCTTAACTTTTCTTCTTGGTATATTGAAAGGACTATTGATGATTATCAGTCTTAATTTATGGCGAAAAACCTGTTACTTCCTCGCTTTTTTATATTTATCCACGGTTAGCTCAATACTATGGGCACAAACAGTGGTTGTGCTGGCCGACACGCCATACAGCGATAAAGAGAAGCTGATGTTGCAAGGCCCTAATGGCATATTATATCGTCTGATCAAAGAAACAAATCCCAGTGTAGTGATGCACCTTGGTGATTTTAAAAGTGGTGGCAAGTCATGCACTGACGCCTTATTAAACGAACATAAAGCACTATTAGCGCAAACCTATCCCGGTAGAATTATCTACACACCTGGCGACAATGATTGGACTGATTGTGATCGTACTACGTTACCTTACAGCTTTAATGAGTTAGAAAGACTCGATTTTTTAATCAAATTAATGTTTAAAACACCGCCACTATTAACCAATAATTTAAGCTCGATTACGAGCCAAGCAACACAAATAGAAAACAAGCTTTGGATTAATGACCGCTTAGCAATCAGTACACTTCACCTCGTTGGCACCAGTAACGGTCGTGTTCATATTGGTATGTCTGATCAAGAAAGTGCCATCAAAGCCGTGAATAAGCGAGACAAAGCTAACCTTGCTTGGCTGAAAAACATTGCAGCGCAAGCAAATAAATTTGATGCCGTAATCATCGGCTTTCAAGCAGATATTTATCAACAAAAAGTATTACAAAGTGGTGTCTGTGACAGTACATCGTTAAAGACATGTGATGCTTTTTCTGTCTATCGGCAAGCTTTTGAACAGTTAGCCAAACGAATCAATAAGCCGGTATTAATTGCCCACGGTGATACCGGAGAATTTTGTTTTGAAAAATTAGACCATAACCTTTGGCATTTAAATGCTGCTGGAGACTTTCAGTATTTAGATGCGACCAAGGTTAGCTTTAATAAAGCATCATCTGAACAACCATTTATAGTAAACGGCCTGATTAATCCTAACCTGCCAAATATTGGTTGTAATAACTAATCTACTTTTGAAATAGTATTTGGTTGTTTGTTAACGTAGAACTAGTGTAACCTTGCATTTAACAACGATTCCTGACCGAATGGTTAGATAAAAGACAGGCTGATAATTTTACTTAATAAAGCTTATCTGTTTATTTTGATATTGAGATACAGCCTAGTTGCGAATACCGAAGAGAAAAAAAACATAGTGGCTGCTTAGTATTAGATACAGCACGGCTGAGTAAAAATTAAGCACTAAATTCACAAGAGATGTTCTAATGAAAGTTTTGATGAGAAATTCGACCTTTACCACACTAACACTGATCTTTGCTCTATGTAGCAGTTTTATAGCTCAAGCTAATGAGATCAAAGTTGCCTCATGGAACATCGCTTGGTTAGGCTCTCATGAGTATAACCAACGTAGTGAAGCTGATTACCAACAACTAGCAAATTATGCCAAGCAACTTGATGCTGATGTTATTGCCCTGCAGGAAGTTGAAAGCGAGTACTGGGCGCGCAAAGTGTTTGGCGATGACTATGATTATTACTTTTCTACTAAAGATTGGGTACAACGTGTTGGTGTAGCTGTTAAAAAATCACAAGGTTTTACCGTTGAAGCCAAGGAATATAAAGCACTCGATGTTGGCAAAGTACGACATGGTATGGATGTTACCTTAACCAGAAATGGTAAAACTTTGCATTTACTGGCGGTACATCTAAAATCGGGCTGTTTCACCGACCCATTAGATAGCAACAGTATCAATGCCATGCCAAGTACCTCTGATAAAGAAGTTAGACGTAAGGAAGCCTGTGAAAAACTTAGTCGACAAATAGCACCGTTAGAAAAATGGCTTGATTTACACGCTGCACAGGATGCTGCTTATATTGTCTTAGGCGATTTCAACCGTCGCTTCTCTCAAGACATTGCCTTAAAGTACTCTGAGAATAAAGGCTTATGGCAAGCATTAAATGGTGCAGGTCAAACTTCGCTGTGGACACCAACAACGACAATTAACTCTGATTGTTGGGGCGGCTATTATAAAGATTACATAGATCATATTCTTTTTAGCCCCAAAGCGAAAAAGTCATATATTGATGCTTCATTTGAGCAACTGGTTTTCAAGCCAAAGTACACTAAAGAGTTATCACAAAACTTAAGCGATCACTGCCCTATTTCGGTAAAGCTTAGCATTTAAATTTTCTCATCGATTATCTAATGAATGGGCTCTATAATTAACAAAAATAACGAGTTGGTAACCTTTATAATTAATGTAGCAAGTTAATGCGAATAGCTAATATAAATAATTATGTAAATGATTTACCAACTCAGTTTTCACAGTCAGGACTTTTTATCATGTTTAACAAGCAACTTCCCCTCGTTGATATACATCGCCACTTAGACGGCAATATCCGCCCAAAGACCATTTGGCAGCTAGCACAGAAGAACAATATCAAACTACCTGAGAATAACTTCGAGTCGTTTCTTCCTCACGTGCAAATCACTGACAGTGAAGCTGACTTACTTGCCTTTTTGAAAAAACTTGATTGGGGGGTTGGTGTATTAAAATCTCTTGATGACGTTGTCCGCATTGGTTTTGAGAATGTTGAAGATGTTTACAACGCTAACATTGATTATGCCGAATTACGATTTTCGCCTTATTACATCGCCATGACACACAAGCTACCAATAGAAGGTGTGGTTGAAGCGATTATTGCCGGGGTAAACCAAGGCAGAGAAAAATTTAATACCAAAATAAATCTAATCGGCATCTTAAGCCGTACCTTTGGTGTTGAACATTGTCAAAGTGAACTCAATGGCCTACTCGCTTATAAAGATGATTTAGTTGCGGTCGATCTAGCCGGTGACGAGTACAACTTTCCAGGAACACTGTTTGAAAACCATTTCAAGCAAGTAAGAGATGCTGGCTTGAATGTCAGTGTACATGCTGGAGAAGCAGCGGGACCTGAAAGTGTTTGGCACGCTATTGAAAAGTTAGGCGCAACACGTATTGGTCATGGTGTCGCTTGTGTTAATGATCAAAAGTTAATGGATTATATGCGCGATCATCAAATTAGTATTGAATCCTGTCTAACGTCAAATTATCAAACTGGTACCATCAAAGACTTGGCAACACATCCAGTAAAAACCTTTTTAGCAAACGACCTTATGGTTTGTTTGAATACTGATGACCCTGCGGTTGAAAATATTGAGCTTGGCGGTGAATTTGAAGTGGCAAGTAAAGTACTAGGACTTGATGCTGAGCAAATAAGTCAGTTACAGCGTAATGCGGTGCAAATGAGCTTCTTATCAGCAGAAGAAAAGAAAGCTCTTATAGATATTAAACAAAGTCCTAAGGAATAAAAGCAAATAAGTAATAGTGCTGACTGACAACTTAAGTAACTTAGAACAACATTGGCTACTTGAAGGATTGTTAACTTAGCATTATTATTAATCGTACCTTGTTTATTGCTAAATAAGCACTTTACGGTAGCGTTAAATCAGTACAAAAAACAAAAATAACATCAACTTTATCAGTAAAAAATCCTTGATAGCAGCATGAATGATTCTATTCTGGCTAGAAACTTACTGAGTTATACCGTTTTCATTAAGTTTGTAAGCAAGTTGTACCTAGGAAAAACAAATCAGAGCAACGCCGCTTTGGTGAATTTTAACCAGTACAAGTGAACAATAATTTAGTGGAATGGGTATTAAACTTAAACATTAAAAGGATAACTCTTATGCCAACCCCTCATATTGAAGCTCAACCAGGTGATTTCGCAGAAACAGTGTTAATGCCAGGCGATCCACTTAGAGCCAAGTTTATTGCCGATAATTTTCTCGATGACGTAAAGTGAGTCACTAAACTACCTAACATGTATCGTTACACT
>NZ_JABSOV010000034.1 GCF_013215345.1 Colwellia sp.
ATCATAAACACATAAAGGTTCGTTTTTCTCATAAACGGCAGTCTCTTTACTACCACTAATTAAGGTATCAGATAAGGTGATTTCACGCATACCCACTTTGATATCGTGGATTTTACCTGATACATAAACTTTTTTGGAATTAGGGAATGATTGGTCGGAAACATTTTTTAAAAATGCTTCTGCCGCTGCACGTTTTTCACGTCTGGTTGGTTTTTTTACTACTTTATCAACATTGGTTGAATTGGACATGGTCGCACCTTGTTTTTGTTTTTCTTGTTTTATTCCCAATAATAAGGACAATAAAAGTAAGAAAAAAATAAAAATAGGCGGAGTTTTTTTAACTATTTCATAGTTAAAAAGAGGCAAAAAGAGGTTGGAAAAAATTAAGGTTACAGGACTTAATCACTCTCTCTTGTTTCCTACGCAGATATTAATCTGATCAGGTTTTACGGATCCCGCTTTCGCGATCTCAGCCTTTGGCACTCCGACAAGTGTGCGCTTACCAATCTTAAAAGTTAGGTAAGCGCAGCTAGATTCTAACGTGAGCTTAGCGGATAGTGCAAGCGCTAAAATAATAAACACTACAAAGCAGACCACTGACAAAGCAGAGTAAAAATAACCATTGCCAATATGAGTGAGCAAGGTAACATGAGCAAAAATTTACGATGAAGCCCTTATGTTAACTATATTCTCTGCTGAAAATTTTAAAACTATTCCATGGAAAAATGGCTTAGGCCACACCACTGAATTAGCCATTAGCGATGGCGGTAATTTAGATAATTTTGCTTGGCGATTAAGTATCGCCAGCGTAGTAAATGACGGTGATTTTTCAAATTTTTCTGGATATCAACGTAATTTAGTCTTAATAGAAGGCGAAGGTTTAACACTAGATCACCGCAATGGCGATGTTGATAAGTTAGCTGAACTACTGGATATCGCCCACTTTGATGGCGCCAGCAATACTTATGGCGCGCTAATAAATGGTGGTATTAAAGACTTTAATATTATGACCAAGCAGGGTCATTTTTCTGCGCAAGTTGATACCTATACGGCTAATGAAAAAGTAATGTTATCAGCCAAAGCGAGCACCTTAATATTCGCTTATAGCTTATCGGCAGCAATGACTTTTGAGCAGAGTAACAATAAAACTGATGTTGCTCAGGGAGCTTTAGCTCGCATTGAAAACCAAGCCAGTGAAAAGCCACTAGATATTTCACTTACCGGTGAAAATATGATAATAATTCAGCTATCTAAGTTAAAATAAGCAAGTTAGAGTAAAACGGTGAGGATGCACAAGTAAATTAATACTTAGGCAACCCTTACAGCAATATTCTTAACAAAAAAATAAGTTATATATAAGGTAAATGGCAGTGAATAAAAATAACACCCTAGTATTTATCACCTTAGCCATTAGCTTTATTTTATCAACACTATTAAAGCCGTATCCATTTAGTTGGGCAGTAAAAATGCTGCCTATATTCTTGCTTATTGCTATTACTTGGCAGCACAGTAAGCAGCTTATCGTCCAACAGAAACCAACTAGCGTTAGGTTTTTTATCTTTGGCTTATTGTTGTCTAGCTGCGGTGATTTTCTACTGGATTACAACCAACAGGATTGGTTTATTTTCGGCTTAGCGGCTTTTTTCATTGCCCATCTTTGTTATTTAATTAGCTTAAAACCTTTTAATAATGTCTATATAGCTGATAAGAAACCACTTATTCTCATCACATATATCGGCTTTGGTGTTCTGATGTTTATGCTATTTATTAATGGCTTAGGTGAGTTATTTATTCCGGTATTGGCTTATATGGTAGTGCTACTACTTATGGCACTGGCAACTGTATTTAGCCACAGGTCTAATTTATGGCTAGTGCTTGGTGGTATTAGCTTTGTACTATCCGATTCATTAATTGGTTTTGATAAATTTAATAGCGCTATTGTTCAAAACCAACTTTGGGTAATGGCAACCTATTACTTCGCTCAATTTGCCTTAGTTAAAGGTTACCTGATGTCATTAAAGAAAATTTAATGATCTTTTGTTAGCAACAATCATAAGAATACCCTGACATACTTGCCCTTAAAGTAAAACTTGCCTTTAAAACATTCCTGTATATACTACCAGTAATACTGTGTAAATTTACAGGCTTAAGCTATGATAGATTCAACCACCGAATTGCGCCCGCTGACTAAGCGACAGCAACAAATTTATGATTTAATCAAAGATAAAATCAAAGATACGGGTATGCCACCAACGCGTGCTGAAATCGCTAATTTTTTTGGTTTCAAATCAGCGAATGCCGCCGAAGAACATTTAAAAGCCTTAGCCAAAAAAGGCTATATTGAAATGCTTGCCGGCACCTCTCGTGGCATTCGTTTAGTTGAAGAGTTTTTAGAAAAAGAAGGTATACCACTTATTGGCCGTGTCGCTGCTGGTGAACCTATTTTGGCGCAAGAGCATATCGAAGAGCATTATAAAGTAGATGGTGATTTGTTCCACCCAGCCGCCGATTACCTTTTGCGTGTTAATGGCGAAAGCATGAAAGACATTGGTATTTTAGATGGTGATTTACTTGCTGTGCATCAAACTACTGATGTACAAAATGGCCAAGTAGTTGTTGCCCGCGTTGAAGACGAAGTTACGGTAAAACGTTATAAACGTGAAGGTAATATTGTTTATTTACATGCTGAAAATGAAGAGTTTTCTCCCATTAAAGTCGATCTAACTAACCAAGAATTCAATATTGAGGGTATTGCCGTGGGCATTATCCGCAGTGGTAGTTGGATGTAACTCCCCCCAAAAAAAGACCTGACTAATGTTGCTTAATCAGCAATATTCTAAACGCCATAATTACGCTAACTAATAATAAAGTTGACTGTAATTGTGGTTTTTTTATTTCTTCATAGCAGAAAACCCCTCAATATTTCTATATTCTTTTTTTATCTATATCCCAAGTTTACCAAAGCTACTTACAGCAAAGCTCACGCAAACATTAGAGCTATTACTCCATTGAATTAAATGACTTTTTTCTAATTACTTAGCTATATAACATTTGACCTAGATCAAATTTTAGCGTAATTCTAGTAACAGTAACGCATACAAAACGAACATAAAAAGAATAAAAAGACGTCGATGCGCTAATCCTGTGACACTAAATTACTAGTGCCATGTCAGATTACTATTCACGTCGGTAATAAACCTGAACTCGGTATGGGTACCAAACGGTATAAGTTTATTCGCCATCAATCGTTCTACATCGCGAAGCCGTGGCTAAACCGAGATCTTGTTAGTTTATAAAAAATAAAATAATAAAAACTACAGATATTCAGTTCAGTGGTTATGAAGTACATTGCTGTACATCTGTTCTCTATGATTATCAAGAGGAGATGCCGTGTGGGGAAACATAAGCTAATTTGGTTAGTGTTGGTAAGCCTGTTTACCAATTCAGCCTGGGCAGACATGCAGTTAAACCTGACGAAAGGGGTTACTGCCGTTAGCAGAGATGTGTACGATTTACATATGCTGGTGCTGTACATTTGTACCGCAATTGGCGTCATAGTATTTGGTGCTATGTTTTGGTCCATTGCTTTTCACCGAAAATCTAAAGGGGTAAAACCTGCTGATTTTCATGAAAGTACCAAGATTGAAATATTATGGACGGCAATACCCATTGTCATCTTAATCGCCATGGCAATACCGGCAACACACACACTAATCGCCATGGAAGATAACAGCAATTCTGATGTTACTATCCAAATAACTGGCTCTCAATGGAAATGGCATTACAAATATTTTGATCAAGATATCGAATATTACTCTGTGCTGTCGACCCCACGTGAACAATACCAAAACCAAAAAGAAACTATTGCTACCAAGGGTGAAAACTATTTACTTGAGGTTGATAAGCCACTGGTGATTCCCGCCAATAAAAAAGTTCGTTTCTTAATTACCTCTGATGATGTTATCCATGCGTGGTGGGTACCTGCTTTTGCCGTTAAGCAAGATGCTAACCCAGGCTTTATTAACGAAGCATGGACTAAAGTCGATGAGCCGGGAATTTATCGCGGCCAATGTGCTGAATTATGCGGTAAAGATCATGGCTTTATGCCCATTGTAGTTGAAGTGAAATCTGAAGCTGATTATGACATTTGGATAAATGAACAGCAGCAACGTAATGCCCAAGCTGCCGAAGCTGAAAGAGCGTCATTAAGTGCTTCACTATCAAAAGAAGAATTGATGCAACTAGGTGAAATCACTTATACCGCCTATTGTTCGGCATGCCATCAGCCAACAGGCTTAGGTTTGCCACCGGCCTTCCCTGCCTTAAAAGGTAGCCCTATAACTACAACAGGTAGTGCTAAAGAACACATTAACATTGTCTTTAACGGTAAAGCGGGTACTGGTATGCAGGGTTATGGTAAGCAATTAAGTATGAAACAAATTGCTGCTGTTGTTACCTACGAGCGTAATGCTTGGGGTAATAATACCGGTGATGTCGTGCAAGCATCTGATGTTAAATCTGCTGTTGCTTATTCTGTTGAAGGTACAGCACAAGAGGCTAAAGCATCCGTAGCAGTTGAAGAAGCGGTAGAGACAATAACTGAAGAAGCACCGGTAGAAGATTTAGCTAAAGTGTATAGCCATGATGAATTAATGACTATGGGCGAAAAAGTCTATATGAAAGCTTGTGTTGCTTGTCATCAACCGACAGGTGCAGGCTTACCTCCAGCATTTCCTGCGCTTAAAGGCAGTGCAATTGCAACGGGAGATATCGCTGTTCATCTAGATATGGTGCTGAACGGTAGTAAGAAAAATGCCGCCATGGCTGCTTTTGCTAGCCAACTAACCAAAACCGAAATAGCCGCTGTTGTAACTTATGAGCGTAATGCTTGGGGAAATAATACCGGTGATTTAGTACAACCTGCAGCTGTTGATGCTGCTAGTGCGAATTAGGGGGATATAAAATGACTACAGACGCTATAGCACAAGATTCGCACGACGAACATCATGATGACTCACATGAACATGGAAAAATGACCGGAATAAAGCGTTGGCTTTATACCACTAACCATAAAGATATCGGCACGCTGTATTTATGGTTTGCTTTTATTATGTTTTTAACCGGTGGCGCCATGGCAATGGTGATCCGTGCTGAGCTATTTCAGCCTGGTTTACAACTAGTAGAACCAGATTTTTTTAACCAGTTAACCACAGTGCATGGCTTGATCATGGTATTTGGCGCGATTATGCCTGCATTTACCGGCTTTGCTAACTGGATGATACCTATGATGATAGGTGCGCCAGATATGGCACTGCCGCGCATGAACAACTGGAGTTTTTGGATACTGCCCTTTGCCTTTGCTATTTTGCTTAGCTCATTCTTTATGGAAAGTGGTGCGCCTAACTTCGGCTGGACTTTCTACGCGCCATTATCCACAACTTATTCTAACGGCAGTACTGCATTCTTCGTTTTTGCTGTGCATATCATGGGGATCTCTTCCATTATGGGGGCAATTAATATTGTCGTTACCATAATGAATCTGCGGGCCCCTGGCATGACTTATATGAAAATGCCGTTATTTGTTTGGACATTTTTCATTACGGCTTATTTATTAATTGCGGTGATGCCGGTGCTCGCTGGTGTGGTAACCATGCTACTAACCGATACCTATTTTGGCACTAGTTTCTTTGATGCCGCAGGTGGCGGCGACCCAGTAATGTTCCAGCATATTTTCTGGTTCTTTGGTCACCCTGAAGTATATATTATGATTTTGCCGGCTTTTGGTATTGTCTCAACCACTATTCCGGCCTTTTCTCGTAAAAGACTATTTGGCTATAGCTCAATGGTTTATGCCACCTCATCAATTGCTTTATTGTCCTTTATCGTTTGGGCACACCATATGTTCACTACAGGCATGCCATTATTTGGTGAACTGTTCTTTATGTATTGCACCATGCTCATTGCCGTACCAACAGGGGTGAAAGTCTTTAACTGGGTCGCGACTATGTGGCGCGGCTCATTAAGCTTTGAAACACCCATGTTATTCTCTATTGCCTTTGTTATTTTATTCACCATAGGCGGTTTTTCAGGCTTGATGCTGGCAATGACTCCTGTTGATTTTCAATACCATGATACTTACTTCGTTGTTGCTCATTTTCATTATGTGCTGGTTACTGGCTCATTGTTTTCAATTTATGCCGGCGCTTATTATTGGCTACCAAAATGGACCGGTCATATGTACAACGATACCTTGAGTAAATGGCATTTCTGGTGTTCATTAATATCAGTGAACTTGCTGTTTTTCCCTATGCACTTCTTAGGCTTAGCGGGTATGCCACGTAGAATTCCAGATTATGCACTGCAATTTGCCGATTTTAATAAGTGGGTCAGTATAGGTGGCTTTGCCTTTGGTATATCGCAATTGATTTTCTTAGTCGTAGTGATCAAATGTATTCGCGGTGGCGAAAAAGCCCCGGCAAAACCTTGGGATGGCGCCTTAGGTTTAGAGTGGACAGTAGCAAGCCCTGCACCTTACCACACCTTTAGTACGCCACCCGCGCAAAAAGACATAGACAATATCTAACAGCCGAGACATAAAATAATATGAATAAAGAAGAGCAAAACCAAGCTGGCATTAATACTAGCGCTAAAAACAACAGCAAAACGGTAAAGAAATTACTGCTGGTGGTTGTTGCTATGTTTGGCTTTGGTTTTGCGCTGGTGCCTTTATATGATGTTTTTTGTGATATTACCGGCTTAAATGGCAAGACTAACGATACTGCGGTGGCTTATACCTCCACAGGTATTGATAAGTCTCGATTAGTAAAAGTACAATTTATTACCCGCAATGCCAAAGGTATCCCATGGAAATTTGAACCAGTAATTAATGAAATTGAAGTTCATCCTGGTGAGATGAAATTGGTTTCATTTTATGCAAAAAACAATGCAGCGCATGACATTATTGGTCAAGCCGTACCGTCAGTTTCTCCTGGCTTAGCGGCAAATTATTTTCATAAAATTGAATGTTTTTGTTTTACCCAACAGCCGCTTAAAGCCGCAGAGGAAGTTGAAATGACCTTGCAGTTTTATGTCGACTTAGAATTACCCGCAGACATCAACACCTTAACTTTATCTTATACCTTGTATGACATAACAGAGAAGTCGTCATAGGGTTCACTGAAAAGGGATAGAAAATGACTAACAAAGAATACGAAAGTTATTACGTACCCAGCCAAAGTCACTGGCCAATTATCGGCGCGGTGGCACTATTTATGATCGCCTTTGGTGCCGGTAACTATGTCACTGATTTAGCAAATGAAGAAAGTGGTTACGGTGGCTATTTATTACTCGCAGGCATAGCCCTGATTATTTATATGCTAGTGGGTTGGTTTAGTGATGTCATCAATGAATCGTTAACGGGTAAGTACTCACATCAGATGGATAATTCATTCCGCCAAGGGATGAGTTGGTTTATCTTCTCTGAAGTGATGTTTTTTGTCGCATTTTTTGGCGCATTATTATATTTACGCGTATTTTCAGTGCCTTGGCTTGGCGGTGCCGGAAATAATATCGAAACTGGCGCGGTACTCTGGCCTGATTTCACCGCAATATGGCCGTTAATAAAAACCCCTGATGGCACCACTACCACGGCCATGGGTTGGTTTGGCTTACCGCTAATTAACACAGTTTTACTGATGACGTCTTCCGTTACTGCCCACTTCGCCCACAGTGCCTTACTTAAAAATAACCGTAGTGCCTTAAAAGCTTGGCTTGGCCTAACCATATTGCTAGGTGTGGCTTTTATCTGTTTTCAAGTTCTAGAATACGCACACGGCTACTCTGAAGAAATGCGTCTATATCTGGATAGCGGTGTCTATGGCAACACTTTTTACTTATTAACTGGCTTTCACGGCATGCATGTCACCTTGGGTTGTATCATGTTGATAATCATGTGGTTAAGAGTATTAAAAGGCCACTTTACCCCAGGTAACCATTTTGCTTTTCAAGCAGCAAGTTGGTATTGGCATTTTGTCGATGTTGTTTGGGTCATGCTATTTGTTTTTGTTTATATTTTATAAGGTCTAACTTTTTGCAGTATGTTGATAAACAAAAAAAAGTATTAACTAACTCATTAGTAAGCAATGCCCTTTGGACTTTCCTCTGGTTAGCGCTAACGCTTATTGTTTTTGTTTGTTTGGTTAAATTATCTATTTGGCAGTATAACCGCGGTTTTGAAAAAGAGCTGCGTACTGCCCGTATTACCCAGCTGAATCAACAATCACCGTTAACGCTTAATGAAGTCGTTAACCTTTCCAAGGAAAAGCAATTTATCGGTAAAGAAAACATTAACGATTTTCCCGTCACTATTACCGGCCAGTTCAATGCTGACTATATATTTTTACTCGATAACCAAGTGGAAAAGTATTCTTTAGGCTACCGTGTCTTACAAGTTGTAGAAACGCCAACTCATGCTGTATTAGTTAATTTAGGTTGGGTACAGGGTTCAATTGATCGAGGTGTACTGCCGGAGGTAATCCCTTTGCATGGACAATATAAATTTCAAGGGCATGTACGTATTGTCGAGCAGAGCATAATGCTTATCGAGCAAGACTTTACTCAAGCCAGCTGGCCATTACGCGTACAACAAATAGAATTAGATAAATTCGCTACCCTTACTAACAAGCCGCTTTTACCCTTTGTTATCTATGTAGATCCAGCAGAAACCCTTGGTCATAAAAAGAACTGGCACCCTATAGTGATGCCAGCAGAAAAACATTTCGGCTATGCCTTTCAGTGGGCAACGTTAGCAATCGCTTGGCTAGTATTGATGATTAGCTTACGTATCAAAACTAAGAAATCTGCCCATGATCAGCAGTCAAAATCAGCTGTTTCATTACCTGACAGCCAAGCTACTAACATTGACACTGATACGGATTCTGACAATAAGACTCTCACTAATTCTCTCAATAATAAGAACAAGAATGAGGCGGTAAAATATGGCTAAATCCATTTCTTCCAATGATACAAACAATAGTTCAAATAAGAAAAATCGTCGCAGCTTACTATTGTTAATAACGGTTTTTATCTTGCCGATATTATTAGCAAAATTGGCCTTAGAAAACCAATGGCTAGACTTAGGGGTAACTAACCAAGGTGAGTTATTAACTCAGCCGTTAACACTGACTGATCTAGGAATGAATGAACCAGAGTTTGCCCAACAGTGGCTTATTATTTATCGGCTGCCGAGCCAGTGTCCTGATATGTGTTTGCACAGTATTGAAACCGTGCACAACAGCTATGTCGCCTTAGGAAAAGATATGCCTAGGGTCACACCAGTATTACTGAAGGGAAATATTTTTTCGGCCCAACAAAATAAACAACTGACCAAGAGCCAATGGCAAATACTAGCCTTAACCCCGCAAATGAAAAACTTACTGCACGGACCACAAGTACTCATTGCCGACCCTTTAGGTAACATTATTTTAAGTCATCAGTTGCCTGAGCAAGAGCAGCAACAAACTTCATTGGGTAAGGCTATTATTGCTGATATGAAAAAACTTTTGAAATATTCTAAGGTGGGCTAACTAAATGACCGAACACAGTAGCAATACCCAAACACTACGTCGTTTAGTGCTGACAAGTTTACTATTAGCCATTGTTGTTATTGGTCTGGGAGCTTATACCCGTTTAACCCATGCCGGCTTAGGTTGCCCGGACTGGCCAACCTGTTATGGCTTGCTTGATGTGCCAGAAACGAGTCAACAAATTGCTACCGCCGAGCAAGCTTTTCCCCAAAGACCTGTTGAACCCGCTAAAGCATGGAATGAAATGATCCACCGCTATTTCGCCGGCAGCTTGGGCTTACTTATTGCCGCGATTGCCTTCTTTTCAATTAAATTACGATTTTCAATGCGATCCAGCGTTAGGTATCCGGTAATTCTGCCACTGTTAATTTTATGTATTGTTATTTTCCAAGCCGCTTTAGGTATGTGGACTGTGACCTTGAAATTAATGCCTGTGGTGGTAATGGCGCACTTACTCGGCGGTTTCACTACCCTGTGTTTGCTATTTTTATTATATTTGCGCATTCAAGCCAAAGGAATCAATGCTCAAGGAGCAAACTTAGTTGATTGGCAGCTTAAAAAGTACAGTAGCTATGCACTACTGGGCATTACTATTTTAACGGCGCAGATTGCCCTCGGTGGCTGGACCTCTTCAAACTATGCGGCAATGAGCTGTGTTGAGTTACCTATTTGTCAGGGGAATTGGCTCGGAAATTTAACTTTTGAGCAGTCCTTTGACCTAATTCCCCCCAAACAAGAGAGCTATGAGTTTGGTCACCTAGCCCATAATGAACGCGTAACTATTCATGTTAGTCATAGATTAGGGGCTATGGTTACCGGAATTTTTCTCGCTTGGTTAGCCATTATGGTTTTTCTCAAGGCGAGGAATCATGCAATAAAAAGTGCTGCAGTTGTGCTAATGACTTTATTAATTGTCCAGATCAGTTTAGGTATTAGTAATATTTGGTTTTCCCTGCCACTTAAAGTTGCGGTAGCGCACAACTTAGTAGCCGCCTGTTTAATGCTGAGCTTGATCGCTTTAGCGTATAAGTTAAGACAAAATTCCAAGGAGTCGTTTTATGAGTAAGGCCATCAATAAATCAATGAGTAGTGCTATGTCAGAGTCAATAACTGACAACACTAATCATTTTTCCATCAGTCATATTTTTATCAATTGGCGTGCTTATTACGATATAACCAAACCTAAAGTCGTCGCCTTGCTGGTACTGACAGCACTCGTTGGTATGAGTTTATCGGTTCCTGGCGGTTTACCATGGCAACTATTATTCCCGGCAATGTTAGGTATTGCTCTGCTCTCTTCTGCGGCGGCAGCTATCAACCATATTGTCGATGAGAAAATAGATACCATCATGGGGCGAACGCATAATAGGCCTTTACCAGAAGGTAGAATTACCGTCATCAATGCCATTGTTTTTGCCATTAGCATAGCCTTGCTTGGTTTTATTATTCTTTATGCCTTGGTCAATCCGCTAACTGCATTTTTGACCTTAGCCGGTTTAGTGGGCTACAGCTTTATCTATACCATGTATTTAAAGCGGGCTACGCCGCAAAACATTACTATCGGCGGTTTAGCAGGTGCAATACCACCTTTGTTAGGTTGGACAGCAATGACCAATGAAGTTGCCCCTAACGCCTTATTATTGGTCTTAATTATTTTCACTTGGACACCGCCTCACTTTTGGGCATTAGCTATTCATCGTAAAGATGACTATGCCAAAGTTAATATTCCCATGTTGCCGGTAACCCATGGTGTCAGCTTCACTAAAACACAAATATTGTTATATACGGTATTACTCTTTGTGGTTTGTTTATTACCTTATTTAGTGGGCATGAGTAATTGGCTATACTTATTAGGCGCTTGTAGCTTAAATTTGATCTTTTTTGGCTATGCTTGGCAGCTTAAGTTTCATGCTAAAGAGGGCACGGCTATGGCAACATTTAAATTCTCCATAGTGCATCTAATGCTGCTGTTTATTATTTTGCTGGTCGATCATTATTGGCTGCCAATGACTTAGCTTCATCCCTTTAACAGCAAAGACTTAGCAGCAAGAAATTATAGCGAAAGCTTAGTACCAGTACCCTAGTCAAAATGATAAAAAACAGGATTTCAATGAAGAAAATTATCTATGGCATTATTGCCTTACTCTCCATCAGTGCCGGTGCGGTTGGTTTTCATCTCATTACGCAGACAAAACAACTGCCATTGCCTGAATACGCATTGCATTATCAGCAAGCACGGACAATAGCTGCGTTTACCTTAACCGATGAGTTAGGACAGTCTTTTAATAACAGTCAGTTACTCGATAAATGGTCACTGGTTTTCTTCGGTTATACTTCTTGCCCAGATGTTTGCCCAATCACCTTACAAAACCTCAATTTCATTTATGACGAGCTAACCACTATTGCCAGCAATAGCCAAGTGCTATTAGTATCCGTTGACCCTAAAAGAGATACCACTGAAAAGCTAGCGCAATACATTGGCTATTTTAATAAAGACTTTAAAGCGCTGCGTGCAGAGCACGATGTGCTTTTTCCGTTTGCTCGTAATTTAGGCATGATGTATGCCATTACTAGTAAAGAGGATGCTGAGGAAGGAGATGAAAGCTACTGGGTTGATCACAGTTCATCATTGGTACTAATCAATCCAGCAGGAAAAGTCGCCGCAATATTTAAGCCTGAACAAGAAGTTGGTGCAGTACCAACTATTGATAATGAAAAGTTATTAAGCGACTATCAAAAGATAGTCGCTTTATATAATACCAATCGGACTAATTAAGTGACCACTTAGCGAAAATTAATCCGTTTGCTATAAATAGCTTAGTGCGCGCTCAATTATAAGTGATACCAGCTGCCGTCAGCCTTTAAGATAAACCATGGCTTAGAATACCAGTAGTAACGGCCTGGCTTACTAATACTTGCTGCGGTGCAATTAGCTCTAACTCTGCCTACGGGTAGGTCTTTGCTAAAATTAATACTGAAACTACTATCATTATGCCAAGTGATTTTTTGTTTGCCTAAACCAGAAATATAGCAATTAAGCGCTGATTTATAAAAATCTCCAGTCTCGATATTAAAGGTAATACTTTTTGTATCTTGGTATTTAAAGATTGTTTCGGCTTGCTCACCTTCTAAACTAATATTAAACGCCAATGAGTTTAACTTATCACGTAAGCCAGAAATTTTATCGTAGGGTTTGGATGCAGGAAAACGTGGCACGCTAGTTAAGTCTGTTGATAAATCGATAGCACCTGATTGTTGAGAAAAGGCGACAAAGTCATTGGCTTTTGCCCAGGCTTGCACTGCCACATCATATTCACCATAAGGGTAAGCATAATATCGCCAGCTTTGGCCAGTATGTTCTTTAATAATAGTTTCGGCTTTTAATAATAACTCTGTCTGTTTAGTCAGCCATTGTGCTTGTGTTAAACCACCAGTAATACGCGCCATTGAATCATGTTCATAGCCATGATTGGCAATAATCACACCTTCATCGGAAAGTGATTTCAGCTGAATCCATGATAAATAAGGTGAAGAATTATTGTTTTCATGGCGATTGATAATGCCTGGATTGACATAAATGGTATACGGAAAGCCGAACTTATTTAAGATGGGTTTTGCCTGTGTCATAACATCAATATAAGCATCGTCAAAGGTAATGGCGACGCTTTTATCCGGTAAAGGCTGCTGATTTTTGATAGCTTCAATTAACTCTGATAAGGGCACTACCTTAAAATCATTATCTTTAAGGTATTGTAAATGCACTTCAAATTGTTTTGGAGAGATACTAGTACTTGCCGGTGTGCTATCACTAACATGATGATATTGTAAAATAACCGCGGCATAACTGTTGAGCACAACGCCCAATAATAATGAAACTGAAAATAGTGTCCGCAATATATATTTCATGGTATATACCCTTAAAAATCAGAAGAGATAAAGTCTTTATCTGTAAACCACTAGCACTTTAGGGTATTTCTTTGTTTAACACTAGCCATTTAGATCAACACAAACGCTTATTTTACTTAGCGTTACCGATGATTTTATCAAATATAACCGTACCTTTACTCGGTTTAGTCACTACGGGCTTAAGTGCGCAATCATGGCTTATGGGCTGATTTTTCAATTTTTATGCTGGTCAGAGGGGCGACCCTAGCATGGCACTTTCATTACTATCGACGAGAAAGTGCTTGAGCGCATTTTTGTTAATTGAGTTTGTCCGGTGCCGGTTTTAAATTGGGGATGCTAGTGCCGCCCATAGCTTGGCAGACAACAGCAAAACAAAAAAAGGTAGTGGCACCCAGAGCGGCTTTAATATCTGCAGTAACGTCACTGCCATAAACTAGAATTGCCATAAACTAGAATTGCCGTAAACTAGAATTGCCACTACTCCAATAGCAGCTAAACCAAAACTAGTCTGGGCAATAATTGCAGAGATTTTTTGCCATAACCGCTTAGGTGGGTGTACGACAGGAAGATGGTGAGCTGGAGTTTCTTTTGACATAAGGTAACTGACTTGATTGGCTTAAAGTGGCATGATTTTAACATGCCACTATCTGTCAAGCTTGATGCCGGTCAACGATTAATCAATCACTTACCAGCCTGGTAAATTATATGTTACTCGGCGTATTCTGAAAAAAGTATTCAATAATTTTTGCCAAGATAATGCCGCAAGCTAGACCTGCAACATTGGCGGCCATATCAAGCCATTCGCCATAACGATTAACATACGGCTGAATCAATTCAATGGCACCACTAAAAGCTGTGAAACCTAAAGCAATCCATAACCAATATTTTGGTTTCCTCAGTGCTACTGGCAACATTAATGCGCCATAAGATATAAAATGATGAGTTTTATCGCTACCCGGGACTTGCGGTAAATGGGCAACTGGCCATAAAGATAAAGCCGCGATAGCGGTCAGTAAAAAAACCGTAATGATAAGCCAATAGCTTTTTATTAAATTAATTATAAGATGCATTTAATTTGTGGGTAACTCATTTTTTTCATCGGTTTTTATTAGCCGGTCGAGTGCGGAAGATAATATTTAACCAGCGATTGGCAAATATACCTAGGTAAGCCCAAGCCGAAATTAAGCATGCAAAGCCAAGTATTACCACGCCAATTACCTGCCAAAGGTGGTGATAAAAATAGCCCAAGGCTACAAAAATTAGCCCTATAACAAAAAGGCCAAGTCCACGTAAGAACAGGGTTAAACTGCGCTGTGGATTTTGGCCTAATTTTTCGAGTAACTTAATCATATAAACTGTCAGCTAAACTCCTAGCTAAGTAGGGTTTAGTAATATGAATGATCGCCGCGTTCATGCTCAGTTGCATCTTTAACGCCTTTAATTTCATCACCCATTAAATCAACTAATTGCTTTTCAATACCATCTTTTACTGTCACGTCAATTTGTGCACAACCATTACAGCCACCGCCAAATTGTAATACCGCATAACCGTCGTCAGTAATTTCAACTAAGGTACATTCACCGCCATGACCCGCTAATTGAGGGTTAACTTCCGCTTGTAGAAAGTAATGTACACGTTCAAATAGTGACGCATCATCAGCAACTTTACGTAGCTTAGCGTTAGGCGCTTTCAAAGTAAGCTGTGAGCCCATTTGATCAGTAGTAAAATCAATTTCAGCGTCTTCTAAAAAGCCTTTACTGTCGGCATCAACCATAGCTGAAAAGCCGTCAAAAGGAATTTCAATATCGTCAGACTCTATCGCGTCAGGTGGGCAGTATGAAACGCCACACTCAGCTTTCGCTGTACCTGGATTGACGACAAAAACACGAATACGGGTACCTTCAGCTTGTTGCGAAAGTAAATTAATAAAATGCTTTTGAGCATTTTCTGAAATACTGATCATTATTTTAACTCTCTTTGCTCTCTGATACTTATTCAGTTTTATCCATTAAAAATGAAAAGTACCTGACTGTTTTACTCAAGTATGACCATTTTACTCTGCAATTTAGTTATGTGCTAATGATTTTTACGCTTTTGTTTGCTACTTTAGACGAGTCTAATAAAGGGGCCTCCTAGATGTTACTTATACGAATTCTAATTATCTCATTCACCTTACTCTGCTCTATTTGGCTTAATGCCAAGCCAGTACAAAGTTACTTGCCCGCAGGCAGCCAATTTAATAATAAAATCCCCTTACCCAGCAGCACTTTAGGCTTTGAAATTGGTCAACGCCATATCAGACATGATCAACTGAGCAGCTACTTCTATACACTAGCCAATAACTCAGCACGGGTGAATATTACCTCTATGGGTAAAACTGCTCAGCAAAGAGAGCAATTACTCGTGACTATTTCTAGCCCTAAAAACCTCGCTAACTTAGCCAGTATACTCAGCGAACGCGATTTATTTTCACCAAATAAGCAACAACTTACTAAGCAAAAATCCGATGAGGCGCCCTTAGTAATTTGGTTAGGTTATAGTGTACATGGTGATGAAATAAGTGGTGCTAATGCTGCCATGATAGTTGCTTATTACTTAGCGGCTAATGACGATAAAAAGATAACGGAATTACTTGCCAATACCGTCATAGTGTTAGAGCCAAGTATTAACCCTGATGGTATGGACAGATTTGTTAATTGGGTTAGCACTTACCGCAACTCAACTGATAATAGTGACGCTAATCATATGGAGCATCACCAAGACTGGGTTACCGGCCGAACCAATCACTTTTGGTTTGATCTAAATCGCGATTGGTTATTACTTTCTCAACAAGAGAGCAAACACAGATTAAAGTATTTCCATCAGTATCAACCGCATGTTGTCGGTGATTTTCACGAAATGGGTCACAACAGCAGTTACTTTTTTCAACCGGGTATTCAAAGCCGTACACATCCGCTAACGCCAAAGAGAAATGTCGAATTAACCACGACCTTGGCAACCTTTCATGCGGCAGCGTTAGATAAGCAACAGCGCCTTTATTACAGTGAAGAAAATTTTGATGATTTCTACTATGGTAAAGGCTCAACCTACCCAGATATTAATGGCAGTATCGGCGTTTTATTTGAACAAGCCAGTGCCAGAGGTATGCAGCAAGAAAGCATCAATGGTTTACTAACCTTAGAGTTTAGTATTGAAAACCACGTGACCACATCGCTTTCAACCATTAATGGTGCTTGGGAAAATCGTCAGCAATTAAAACAATACCGCAGTAATTTCTACCAGCAAAGTAATAAACTAGCCAAAAAAGAAGACTTTTCCGGTTACTTATTACATGAAAGTAAAGATAACTATCGTCTTAATGCTTTGTTATCAAATCTTACTCAGCATAAAATTAAAGTTTACCCGCTTACTGCTGATTTTGAATTTAAAGATAAAGAATATCAAAAAAGTAACAGCTATTATTTACCCCTTGCTCAACCACAATTCCGCCTGATTCAAGCTTTGTTTAATCGACAAACCAATTTCAAAGATAATACCTTTTACGATGTTTCTGGCTGGACTATGCCTTTGGCAATGAACATTGAAGCGGTTCAAGTAAACCGAACACGAGGACTAAAACTGGCCAAACAAGCTTGGTCGATACCCGCTACATTTACACAGAATAGCAAAAACCAATCGGCTTATGGCTATATCTTCGAGTGGCATCACTTTTTGGCGCCAAAATTACTTAATAATCTACTCGCCAACAATATCAAAGCAAGAGTAGCCACTAAGTCTTTTTCTAGTTTAATCAATGGCAAAGAGAAGCATTTTAAGACAGGCAGTATAGTGATTCCAGCAGGTATTCAACAAAATACAGATTGGCAAGGACTATTAATTGCTGCCAGTAATCATGTAGGCATCCCCTTAGACACCATTACTACCGGTTTAACAATGAAAGGCGTTGATATTGGTAGTAGTTCATTAAAGCCAATAAAAAAGGCTAAGACGCTGTTGTTGGGCGGTAGTGGTATTTCTCAGTATGAAGCTGGCGAAGTACGCTTTTATCTTGATGAGACACTAAATATCCCGTTATCAATTATCGATCACAGCAAGCTAAGACGCGTGGATCTATCAACTTACAGTCATATTATTCTTGTTGATGGTAATTACCAGCATGTCTCTGAGCATACCGCGAAGCAATTAAAGCAATGGGTCAAGCAAGGTGGCGTGATTATCGGCCAAAAACGCGGGGCGCAATGGTTAGCAAAACAAGAAATATTACGTACTAGATTCTTCACGAAGAAACAGATTAATCAGTTATTTGATCATAATAACCTGAGTTATCAAGATAAGGAAAAACTCGCTAGTCGCAAACGTATTGCCGGCGCTATCTTCCAAGTAGAATTAGATACTAGTCATCCGTTAGCTTATGGTTATCAGCAAAGTTTATTGCCAGTATTTCGTAATAGCAATTTAATTATGGAGCAGCCTCAACAACCGTTTGTCACTTTAGCGCGTTATACTCCATCACCACTGCTAAGTGGCTATACTGACAAGAACTTAGTTAATCGATTAGCACATAACGCTGCCATTGTTGCTCACAACGTCGGTAAAGGTAGAGTTATTGCCACCACAGAGGTACTCGCTTTTAGAGGTTATTGGCATGGTACTGCTAAACTGCTCGCTAACAGCTTATTTTTCAGTAAAGCTTTTTCAACGCCATATAAGTAAACACCAATCCGAATAAAAAAGTGCTTTATTAGAGCGAATTTAAAGGTTTAAAACTAGCTAATAGTTTTAGGTAGGGTTAAGCAAACTGTAACTAAGGTTATGGTTTCAACCCCTGATTGTTTCAATAACTTACTGATTTCACTAACCGTGGTACCCGTAGTAACCACATCATCAATAATTAAGACATGCTTGATATCGCTCGCTAAGTTTCGCTGTAACACAAAGGCATTAGCTAAATTCTTGCGCCTTTGAATACCTGTTTTTCCCATTTGGCTAGTATTATTGGTAATACGCACCACTAACTTAGCGTCGTAAGGCAGCGCTAGCTGCTTAGCAAAACACTTGGCGATAAGGTGTGCTTGGTTATAACCACGCAGCTGCCACTTTTTAACATGTAAGGGCACCGATAACACCAAGTCAACGGGAGCTAATGTGTTATTCTTTGCCATTGCTCGCCACTGAGCACAGAGTAGAGCACTAAACAAAGGGGCTAGCTCAAATCGACCTAGATATTTCATTTGCGCCAGCCATTTATTGAAGGGGTAGATATAGGGTGATAAGGCAAAGAGTTGTTCAAAATGAATTTTTGGTAAAGCACGATGAATTGCCGGCCAACTAAGTAAATTACCCGAAACTAGTGCTTGGTCAAAATAAGGTAAATCGTTGATACAATCTTGGCAAAGCAAGGCTTGCGGGAGCGAATAACCAAGCAAGTAGCTATTGCTAACATTTGCACCACACAGATCACAACAGCTAATACTCCTGAGTGTTTTAATATAAAAGCTTTTAAGTTTGCTTAGGTCTAGCTGCCATGCCACCTTGCTTTCCTTTTGCTATCAACTGATATGAGATAAACTAAACCTTTATACCTAATTACGCAGTAGTAAGCATGGCAAACAGCTTAAAATTTTCCACCTTCCCTCCTAATAACAGCCTTAATAAAAATGCCATTCCTATTGTGCTCATTCATGGTTGGGGCTTGAACTCTGGTGTTTGGCAGCCGCTGTTAAAATTATTCAGTGAAAATGAAAATAGTAATTTCCAATTAATAACGGTGGATTTACCGGGCTTTGGCATCAATAGTGCTGTTGATATAAAACCCTATACTTTAGCTAATATTTGCCATCATCTAGAGCAGGTTATTGAACAACCTGCTATCTACCTTGGCTGGTCATTGGGCGGCTTAATTGCGACAGAAATGTCTCTTAAGTACCCGGAAAAAGTATTAGCACTGATTACGGTTGCCAGTAGCCCGTATTTTGTCGAGCAACAAAAAAATGACTGGCCGGGTATCAAGGAGAATGTGCTTGCTAGTTTTCATAGCCAATTAGCGCAAGATACCGCGAAAACGATAACTGGTTTCTTAAAAATTCAAGCCATGGGCAGCCCACATATTCGACACGATTTAAAGCTGATAAGTAAGTTAGTTATGGCACATTCCCTACCTAGCCAAAAGACATTAACCGACTCACTGGCATTATTGAGTCACTGTGATCTACGCCAAAAATTACCTAATATTCAACAACCTTTTTTAAGGTTATACGGACAGAACGATAGCTTGGTACCCAAAGCAGTGATCGATAAAATTAATCGTTTAGCTCCCCAGAGTGACTTGCACTTATTTGACCACGCTTCCCATGCGCCATTTATTTCTCATCTTGATGACTTTTATCATGTGTTAATTACTTGGTTAAATTCACATTTCAACTGAAATAATGCCGAAGTCATACCGAAAAAATAGCGAGATAATGCCTTGTCTAGAGGAAATTTCAGCTTTACTTTTTCGCCATTTAGATTAATAATTAAGCAATATAGCTATTAAGCAGTGGAGGATTACCCATGGAAATACCATCTGCATTTAATTCAGGGTTACAAGGCTTACAAAATGCTAGAGCAACGGCTGATCAAGCTGCTGCAGATATTGTCGCCACAACAACATTTAGCACCGAACAACAAATGAATCCAGCCGCAAATGGCGAGGTAAATACTGAGGTGACTAAGCCAAATAGTAACTTAGAAATACCAGATTTAAATCGAGCGATTGTTAATTTGAAAGTTGCTGAATTTCAAGCCAAAGCTTCGATAGAAGTGATTAAAAGTGCTGATGATGCACTTGGCACCCTACTGGATGTAACCGCCTAACAATATATACCCGTTAGCTTTTTTATTAATTGGTAAATAATTTGTATTTATGAATATCACTCCGCATGCAGCAAACTTATCCTTAGCAACGGTGGTTAACCCACCTACGGAAGGCTTGCGCCGAGATAACCATCAACGACAAATTATCACTCAAGTTACCGCCACCAACCCTGCTGCCGCTGAAAAAGGTGTCGCTTCAGAAAAAGAGCGTGCTAGAACACCTGCCCAAGTAAACGAACAAGTCGATTTTGCTAACCTAAGAAAACAAACCGAGCATGCTGCTAGCTCTATTGCTGAGCAAGAGCAAGGCAAGCAACAGCAAGACGAGCAGAGCTCTCAACATAATTCTGAACATAAGCAAGAAGAACAAAATGCTGACGCTGGAGTTGCTACTTCAGAAGACGATAAGGATAACGAAGCAAGCAAGCAAGCACTTGCTGATGAAAAAATTATTAGTCAGCTACAACAAAGAGATAAAGAAGTAAAATCGCACGAGTTAGCTCACGCAACCATAGGTGGTTCTGCGACAGGCTCCCCTACTTATACTTTTAAAATGGGCCCTGATGGAAAAAAATATGCAGTAGGTGGCGAGGTTGCTGTCGACTTAAGCAGTGTCGCTGGTGATCCACAAGCAACCATCATGAAGATGCAAAAGGTGCATGCGGCGGCATTAGCGCCAGCAAATCCGTCAACACAAGACACCAGAGTTGCCGCCAGTGCAGTACAAAAAATTCTCGAAGCACAATCAGAACTATTAACGCTCAACAGTGAGACGGCGACTCAAGACAGTAATGCTAGTAGCAATCTTAATATCAAATCTAATCCGAGTATTAATGATAATCAAGGTGATAACAGTACTGATTTTGATAGCTTAATCAAACAAACGTTATCCGCACAAGAAGCTATTATTTCCAGCTCATCAAATCAAAAGCTAGCCTCTAATCCAAGTACTGAGAGTGTGCAATCGAATGAGGTACAACAGCGAGCGCAGCGTATAGAAAGCTTTTACTTTACAGTAAGCCAAGGTTATGAAAAACCGGATAACTTTCAATTCGAATTAACCGCTTAGCACTTGACGCTTAACTAAGATTAAACTGGCTCTGCCGCTTCTTGGTACCTTTGCTGATATACATCGCGCGCTTGATTAAGTTCACTTATGGCATGTGCTTTAGTGTATGGACGTAAAATCACTAATATTTTAAGTACCCCTTGATAAAATACCGAATCATTGACTTCATTAACTATGTTTTGGGTTTGATAAAAACTTACCCAAAAGGTATTAATAAGACGTAAAATACTGACAATATCAGCCAATTCATCATCACCAAAATCAATGATATCTGCAGCTCTTAATGAAAGTAGTAGTTGACTTACACGCTCTGAAATAGACTGCTGAACTTCAACATATTTTTCTCGCAGGCTAGGACTTTTATCCAGTAACACAGGTAGGTTGCTATAAAAAAAACGAAATTTCATTGTCGTTTGAAAAACCGCATCCATATACACAACAAGTGAGTCTAGTGGCTTTACTTCCGCAGACACCTTAGGCAAGGTATCCAATAGCAAGCTACGTGCATACTCTTCGTAAATAGATAAAATAATGTCTTCTTTATTACGGAAATGATAATACAGATTACCAGGGCTAATGGCTAAGTGAGCAGCGATATGATTAGTGGTGACATTACGCTCTCCTTGCTCATTAAATAATTCAATACTGGCCTTGATTATTTTATCACGGGTTTTCATGCAACTACTTCTTATTGATTTGATTAAAACTAGCACAATAATACTATCAAAATTCAGTATATATAAAGTGTTTTGAGTAAATACTTTAAGCTTTTTTGTTTTTCTTGATGATTAATTATTCATTTTAGTTGGTTATCCATGGCTTAGCGATAGACTAGCAAACATAAAAACTTGGCACTAAGTCACTTCTAGCATTACAATAACCCTTAACAACCGTTAAATAAAACAGTAGATAATGACGATAAAAGCAATATACCCAGGTACTTTTGATCCCGTTACCAATGGCCATAGCGACTTAATTGTTCGCGCTAGTAAATTATTTAGTGAAGTCATTATTGGTGTTGCTTCAAGCCCCAGTAAACAACCACGCTTTGATTTAACACAGCGTGTTGCCATGATTGAGCAAGTAACTCAAAATTTAGAGAATGTGACTGTCGTTGGCTTTAGCGGCTTATTAGTTGATTTTGCTAAGCAACACCAAGCCAAAGTACTTATTCGTGGTTTACGCGCAGTGTCAGACTTTGAATACGAATTTCAGCTTGCCAATATGAATCGTCGCTTATCCCCTGATCTTGAAAGTGTATTTCTGACACCGGCAGAAGAAAATTCATTTATTTCATCAACCTTGGTAAAAGAAGTTGCCCTTCACCATGGCGATGTAAGTCAGTTTGTCCATCCGGTAGTAAAAAAAGCATTAGAACAAAGCTAGGGACTCTAATCCTGTTGGCAAATAGGGCAATAGACAGAGCTACGATTAGACTGTCTAATTTCCTCTAACTTAGTCTGGCAAGTCAAACAGGCTTGCCCTGCACGACCGTATACCATCAGTGATTGAGCAAAATAACCTGGGCGGCCATCTGCTTGGGTAAAGTCCTTAAGAGTGGTGCCCCCTTGGGCAATCGCAGCACTCAGTACTTGTTTAATAATATTGGTTAAATTATTGAGTCTTGCCTCATCAATATCACCCGCTTTCGTTGTCGGTAAAATTCCCGCTTGGAATAATGCTTCATTAGCATAAATATTACCTACCCCTACGACAATATGATTGTTCATTAAAAAGGTCTTGATAGGTACTTTTCTATTTTTAGCTTTGCTAAACAAATAACCTGGATAAAAGTCATCACTAAGTGGCTCTGGTCCTAACTTACTGAGTAAGCCTAATTCATCTTCATCATTCGCTAGCCATAAAACCGCACCAAAGCGTCGAGGATCATTAAGGCGCAATATCTTGCCGTGTTGAAAAACGAGGTCAAAATGATCATGCTTAGCTACAGGGGTATCATGCTCAATAACTCTTACCGTGCCTGACATACCTAAGTGCAGTAATAACGTACCTGTTTTAAAGCGCAATAAGAGGTATTTAGCGCGGCGATCAACAGCAAGTACAGGTAAGCCTACTACAGAGCGTACTTCTTCAGGGATAGGCCATCGTAAGCGGCTATCACGAATAGTCACCTTAATGACCTGCTGGGCGATTATATGAGGGCTTATACCTAAGCGGCATACTTCAACTTCGGGTAATTCTGGCATAATTTATTCTTATTTGAGCAATGGAAACTGTTGTCTCTTAAAAAAGATGACTACAAAATAATAGGTAATAGCTGCTGAGCTAATGCTGGAGGCAAGGCTAACCAGGTATTGCCTTGTTGCTGATAAACTAATAACTGGTCATTAAGTGGATATAACATAAAAATTCGTGCTTGCGATTCTCCCGCTAAAGCAATTTTCACTGTAATACTTTGCTCACTATCAATGATAATTTCAGCGGCCTGTACTAAGCCACTACTTTCTTGCCAAGCAAACATCATCTGCTCAATCTGTTGATCAGTTTTTTCCAACAAGACACCTTTAGCCGTTAACTGCCAACTGCGGCCTCTACGTTCAAATAACACTTGTTGGCTGAATGAAAAATCGATTGCTAGCGTTAAAATAATACTATGTTGAGGGAGAATTAATTGCTCGGCATTATTTGTCTTTCCTTCCTTTGGGAAGAGTTTGTCATTAGTAGCATTGATCAATAAAATTATTATCATTACTGAAAATATAATGACGTTATTCCACCCGGTCCGAGATAGTTTCATACAAATATTCCACGTTAGCTATGCCATTATCATACTGAACTTTTTATAGAATAGCGCGCATAACAGCCCACATGCATTTACAAATGCAGCTTATGCTTTATTCCAGACATAAAAAAACCCGGTATAAACCGGGTTTTTAGTAGAAACAAAATTAATTACTTAATTTTAGCTTCTTTATAGATTACGTGCTTGCGAATGGTTGGATCAAACTTTTTGATTTCCATTTTCTCAGGCATAGTCTTTTTATTCTTATCAGTAGTATAAAAATGACCAGTACCAGCACTAGAAACTAAACGAATTTTATCGCGCATAGTATTTTCCTTAGAATAATAAAGTTATTAAACTTTTTCGCCACGGGCACGGATGTCTGCTAAAACAACATCAATACCTTTTTTATCGATAATACGCATTCCTTTCGGAGTTAAACGTAATTTAACGAAACGATTTTCACTCTCAACCCAAAAACGGTGAGATTGAAGGTTAGGTAAAAAACGACGACGAGTCGCGTTTCTTGCGTGAGAACGGTTGTTTCCAACCATTGGCACTTTGCCTGTTACTTGGCAAACTTTAGACATGTGAGTACTCCAATATTAATTTCAGCTCGAGCTATATTTTCCCCAAGACCGTCGTCTCGGGATCCTGAAAAAGGTGGCATATTATAGAGAAACTGATTAACTAATACTAGCTTTAATAGAAAAATACTAAAAAAATAGTAGTTCTCAATAAGTTTCATATAGTTAAATAGGATATATAAAGAAAAAACTCAGCTAAACAGTGAGTTTTCGACTAAATAGTGTCTCTTTCAAGGGTAAAAAGTCAACAAAATTTAGTTAAAATATGTGAAATTAACCGATTCTTGACTGCAATAACTTCTTTAATTGCTCATTTTGTTCTTTATTACACAATTCATCGATTAAAATACGTAAAATATGAGATTTAGCTAAGTCTGATCCTGCAGATAAATCATGAAGCTGCTCAATAGCCTCTTCACTTAAAGTAAAAGTTGCCCGGCGAAATGGCTTTTCAGCCTTATTTCTAACACCAGCCTTAACCTCTTGCGCCTGCCGATGTTCCATTTCTGTCATTTCAACATAGCGCTTTGCTTCACTAAACGCTTGCTTAAGGTTTAACTTATGAGCAGTGCCTTCGTTAGTCAATTCACTAACAATTTTAGGGGCGCCTTTTGCATAATCTTCAGCATCGGAGATAAACTCATCGATGGTGAAGTTTTTCTTTTTCGCCTTGCCGTCCTTGCTTTTCTTTAAATCAGTTAAACTCATGTGAATTGTCCGGTTCCATTGCCAATAACTCTTCGGCAATAGCCATCATCTCTAGGGCAGCTTTACCTGTGGGATCTATTTCAATAACAGAAGATCCCTGCTCTTCACTATCATCATAAACGTTACGATTATAGGTTACGGCATCTAAAACATTAATGCCATATGAGCTACACACTTCTTTTGCTTCAAGTATTCTTCCCGCTTGGTTTGGTAATGATGGACACTGGGTAATAACAAATGAGGCTATCATTTTCGGATTGACCATTTTACAGGTACTGAGCATATCTTCCATATGCGCTACTGTTTTCAAATCTCGCCTTTTAGGCCTTAAAGGAATAATGACGTGATCTGCAACAGACATTGCCGCCCTCAAGGCAAGGTTATCTTGGCCACCACAATCGACGATAACGTAGTCATAATGCTGTACTAAGCTCAGCAAATCATTACGAATCTTGCCATACAATTGAATACAATTAATTGCCGGTAATGACGGATCGCCATTTCTAGCTTGTATCCAATCTGAAGTTGTTCTTTGCGGATCACAATCAACCATTAACACTATTGCTTTCTTATTTCCGGCGAAATATACCGCTAAGTTTTGCGCTAAGCAGCTTTTGCCACTGCCTCCTTTTTCGCCACCCACTAATATCATCATGCTTAGTACCGTCCTTTACCACAATATAATTAACATCTTACCGTGCTAATTGTAGTTCAATTTCACGATATTGCTTTTACCTCAACAAGCCAACTTACTCTTTAATTACTAAGCATTTTTATCTAAGACTAAAGCAATTTCAAACCAGCCATTTTCTTGTTTAATACTGCGCAACACTTTGCCATAAAGCTTTTGGTGACGGGCATTTGCTGATTTAAATACCACGGTTACGGCGGTATTAACGGGTAAGCTTTCATCACAATCTAATTTCAAGCCACCACGGGCAAAATCTAAACAAATAATTTTTTTATTATGTTCTTGACCTTTTTCATCGCTCCAAACGATATCCACCAGCTCTTTTTCCATATCTAAACGAAACGATCTACGGCGTTCCATTTCCTCGCTATTACTATCAGTCATCGGATGATCCTTCTTTCTTATTGTTTAAGGTAGTCACTAATTAAAAGTAATTGCCTTTCAAGTTTTTAGCAAATTATCCACTATATCTCCCTTTTAATTAGGGAATTTCATCATGTTCTGCAAACGAATAACATTGATTGCCCGCAACAATGATATGGTCCAATACCCGCACATCAATTAGCTGCAACGCTTGTATTAATTTATTAGTTATTTGTTTATCGGCAAGGCTTGCTTCGGCGACACCTGAAGGATGGTTGTGCGTTAAAATTACCGCAGCCGCATGATGTTTTAATGCTTGTTCGACGATAACTCTAGGGTAAACAGCGGCCGCATCCAGTGTGCCAAAGAATAGCCGTTCAAAGGTTAATACTTGATGCTGATTATCTAAAAATAATACCGCGAATATTTCACGATTTTCAAAACGTAATTCACTTATTAAGTAATCGCGAGTTGCTTGTGAAGAGGTTAAAACACAATCGCTCTGTTTCATTTTCTCGGCTAAATAACGTTTAGACATTTCTAAACAAGCTTGCAGTTGTACATACTTAGCCGTACCAAGTCCGTGTCTTGCACAAAAATCCTCCTGACTAGCAGAAAAAATAGCACCCAGACTACCAAAGCTCGTCAGCAACTGCCGTGCAAGATCGACCACATGGCAGCCTTTGACCCCGGTTCTTAAAAATATCGCCAACAACTCTGCATCACTTAAACTTGCTGAGCCCAAATGAACCAGCTTCTCTCGCGGCCTTTCTAATTCGGGCCAATCTTTTAACACACTTGACTTTAGCGGTAATTTTTTAAGCGCTGTTCCTTTTAACATAAGTGCGTCCTTGCTTTACATTTTGGTGTTTTTTATAAATACCCAAGCCACCTCAAGATGCAGGATTCAGCTGGAATTAGAAACGTTTTTAGGCAAGGCATTAATTGAAGAGAATGGTTATTCCCTTGTCAAAATCAATAACGATGTATAAAGCGTTTCTAAACCAGCCCTTCGGGGACGTCTGAGTAAATCACGTTCATCGTTACGTAGTTAATTAAGGGAACAACCATTAATAAACTACTCACCTTGAGCATGAATCACTCAGGCGTCCTGAAACAAACATCTTGAAGTCGCTAGGGTATATGAGTAACTGTCTTTATTTAGCAACAGTTATTTCTAAATAATGCCAATAAATGTTATCTTATCGGCATTATTGGTTACTTTAAGATTAGCAGCTTATGCAAATTCTTCAGGACAAAAAAATACTACTGGGGATTACTGGTGGCATCGCCGCCTACAAAACCCCCGAATTGGTACGCCGACTTAAAGATCAGGGCGCAGATGTACGTGTGGTTATGACCGACGGCGCTAAAGCTTTTATTACCCCGTTAACACTGCAAGTTGTCTCGGGAAATCATGTTGCAGATAGCTTACTCGATAGTCAGGCTGAACTTGCCATGGGTCATATTGAATTGGCTAAATGGGCTGATTTGATTGTAATTGCTCCTGCCACCGCTGATATTATTGCTCGCATCACTGCCGGCATGGCCAATGATTTATTATCCACTTTATGTTTAGCGACCAGTGCGCCAATCGCCATTGCTCCAGCTATGAATCAACAAATGTGGCATGCCAAAGCAACTCAAGCAAATATCAACACATTAAAGCAATGGGGCCTGCATATTTGGGGGCCTGGTGCTGGCGAACAGGCTTGTGGCGATGTTGGCTTAGGTCGAATGCTAGAAGTTGATGAATTGGTGAGCTTGAGTAGTGATTTTTTTGCCGACAAATATCTACAAAATCAACACTGGGTTATTACTGCCGGACCAACACGTGAAGCGATAGACCCTGTGCGATATATTTCTAACCATAGCTCAGGAAAAATGGGCTATGCAATTGCTCATGCCGCATTACGTGCTGGCGCTAAAGTGACTTTGATTTCGGGACCCGTAAATATCTCAGCTCCCATAGGCTGTCAGTTAATTCAAGTCACTAGTGCCGAAGAAATGCATCAGCAAGCGCTAACTTACGCGCCACAAGGGACTACTTTTGTTGCTTGTGCTGCCGTTGCTGATTACCGAGTTGCTGATATTGCCAAAGAAAAAATTAAGAAAGACAATGAACATATGCAACTTTCTCTCGTCAAAAACCACGATATTGTTGCTGATGTGGCACAGTTAGCTAATAAGCCTTTTATCGTTGGTTTTGCTGCTGAAACACAAAACCTCGAGCACTATGCCCGTGGTAAGTTAATGCGTAAAAATTTAGACTTAATTGCTGCCAATGATGTGTCGAAAGCAGGACAAGGTTTTAACAGTGATGATAATGCCTTAACCCTTTTTAGCTCTGTGGATAAGGTAGAAATTCCTTTGGCCAATAAACAGGTCATTGCCAAACAGCTAGTATCATTAATCAATCAACATTATCTAGCAAAAGTACTAAGCAATAAAACTTAATAACTTTAAGAGCTAGCTAGCTCTGTAAGCTTAACGGATAGCACAATAACAATAGAGAATGTTTAACTATGGTCGCCACACAAAGTAAAAACCAAAAGCCAAACCGTAAACACCAAATATTAGAATCTTTAGCATTAATGTTAGAAAATTGTCCGGGACAGCGTATCACTACGGCAAAGTTAGCTGCGGAAGTGGGTTTTTCAGAAGCCGCTTTATACCGTCACTTCCCGTCAAAAGCACGTATGTTTGAAGGCTTAATTGACTTTATTGAAGAGTCTATCTTTTCTCGCATCAATTTAATTTTAGCGGACCATAAAGAAGCCTTAGTAAGATGCCATCATATCCTGCATGTGTTATTAGTTTTTTCTGAACGTAATCCTGGCATGTGTCGAATTTTAGCGGGTGACGCCTTAATGGGTGAAAATGAACGCTTACGTGGCAGAGTTCATCAATTTTTTGAAAAATTAGAATCACAATTTAAACAAGTTTTGCGTGAACGTAAACTACGTGAAGGCAAAACCTTTACTATTAGTGAAGCCGCTTTAGCTAGCTTACTTGTTGCTTTCGCTGAAGGTAAAATGAGTCAATTTGTTCGCTCAGGTTATAGTAAAAAACCCAGTAGTGACTTTAGTGAACAATGGCAATTTTTAATGGCCGATAAATAATAGTAATAATACTGTCTCCATCTAAGCTGTAAATAGCATTGGCTATGCCTGTTATTTACAGCAAATAATATTAATATTTCCCGAGGAAACCTATGAGTGCTCTTTCACAATTAAAGCCTGCCAGCTTGTGGCAATTATTTGAAAAAATTTGCAGTATTCCACATCCATCTAAACATGAGCAAAAAATCTCTTTGTGGATTCAAGACTGGGCCAAAGAACTTGGTTTAGCTATTAAGGAAGATGCTGTCGGCAACTTAATTATTAAAAAGCCAGCAACCGCAGGCATGGAAGATCGCAAAGGCACTATCTTACAAGCACATATGGATATGGTGCCACAAAAAAACAATGACACTGACCATGATTTTTTAACCGACCCAATTAAACCCTATATTATCGAATCAGATGACATTGATTCAGGAGAGTGGGTAACGGCTGAAGGGACAACACTAGGTGCTGACAACGGTGTTGGTTTAGCTTCAGCATTAGCTGTTTTAGCCAGTGACGATATTCCTCATGGCCCATTAGAAGTACTGGTAACCATTGATGAAGAAGCCGGTATGACTGGCGCTTTTGGCCTAGAAGCAGGTTGGCTTGACGGTGATATTTTAATCAATACCGATTCTGAGCAAGAAGGTGAGGTGTACATGGGTTGTGCTGGTGGCATTGATGGCAATGCAACTTTCCCACTAACTTTTGAGCATGTGCCAAGCGATTATAAAGCTTTTAACTTATCTATCTCTGGTTTGAAAGGTGGTCATTCAGGTGTTGATATTCATACTGGCCGTGCCAATGCTAATAAATTATTAGTGCGCTTTTTATTAGAGGCTAGCAATGAGTTCGATATAGGTTTAACTGAGCTAAATGGTGGTAGTTTACGCAATGCTATTCCTCGCGAAGCCAATGCCAGTTTTGTTATTGCTAAAGATAAAATTGAGCCATTAAAAATTGCTTTAGCAGACTACTTAGCAACCATTAGAGCAAACCTTGGTGCTATCGAAACTGATATCGACATGTTATTAATTTCGCCCGAAGACTTTGACCAGTGTTGGACAAAAGCAACACAAGCCGCCATTTTACGCGCGCTCAATGCTTGCCCAAATGGTGTGATGCGCATGAGTGATGATATTGAAGGTATTGTTGAAACCTCACTCAACTTAGGTGTAATCCGTACCAGAGGAAAAAAATTCAGTGCCATGACGCTTATACGAAGCCTGCATGACGATGGCCGTTTAGAAACTCAACTGACAGTACAATCTGTTTTTGAACTTGCTGGTGCTAGCATTATCTTCTCAGGGGCATACCCTGGTTGGAAGCCTAATACCGATTCTGCCATCATGCAGACCGTACGTGATACCTATCAAAGCATATTTAATAAAGTCCCTGCGGTAATGGTCATTCATGCGGGCTTAGAGTGTGGTTTATTTAAAAGCGCTTATCCGCATTGGGATATGGTGTCTATTGGACCAACAATTAACTTCCCTCACTCACCCGATGAAAAAATTGAAATTGCTAGCGTTGCGCTCTATTGGCAATTATTAGTCGCTGTATTGGCTAATATTCCCAAAAAATAACGACTGTATAACCCTGATAAATGGCTAGCCTATGGCTATCTGTTTATCAGTTGGATATTACCACCTTATTTCTCCCAGAATTTTTTGCTTGATATAACAATTTATCCGCTAATTCATAGGCAGTTTCTACGGCTATATTTTGTTTCGAATTAATCAATAATAGCCCAGCAGATATGGTTATTTTCTTTTCAATATCACAGTATTGATCCAAACTTTCTACTGCTATCCGAATATCTTCGATTAACTTGACAGCGGCCTGGTCACTTTTCGCTTGATACAAGAGTGCAAACTCTTCACCACCTAAACGGAAAACTGCGTCATTACCCCGCTTCATTTGTATTTTTAATAAATTTGCTAGTGCAACAAGGGCCACATCACCAGCAGGATGGCCAAAAGTATCGTTATAGCCTTTAAAATGATCTATATCGATAATCACTAGTGCTAATAAATCATGGCTTCTGTTGGCACTTCTCATTTGCTGTGGCAGTACTTCATCAAAATGGCGACGGTTAAAAAGGCCTGTTAAAGCATCTGTTTTGCTTAACTGCTCTAACTGGCTTTTGGCGGTAATTAATTTTTCAAATGTTCTCGAAATAAGCATTTCCGCCAAATAGGCAAAAAAGAGGGTAAAACAAGCAACCATAGTAAAGCGTACAAACTCCATAGTAGTCAATGCGCTAGGAGTAAATGAAAATAATAATATAAGTAATATCGTCAAATAAAACAGAGATATTCGTAAACCTGTTCGGTGCCCATAGAGGGACATAACGAGGAAGATATAGAGAAGAGACCAAATGGGGGTATATTCTTTACCCTGATTAAAATAAACCACCAACAAAATACCCAATGCCATAAAGTGCAAGACAATATGTGAAGCGTATTTTCGTTGCTGACCAGGTAAAATCATTATTAATGACATAATGATGAATAAGCTAAGGTTCACATAAAAAGTAGCTTGGTTGCTATAAATAAAGTTACCAAGCAGCAAAACGGAGAGGATAGTAAAAGATAATAACAAGATAAATTTACTGGTAACTTTTTTCCTATATAAGTTATTCTCAATATCTTTATCTAATTGTAGGTAAGCTTTAAACCATGTTTTCATTACAGAAAATCCAATTTTTCAACATCAACCTAGCTGAGCTTATCATAGAAGAAGCTCACCTGTTAAACTTAGCGCTTGGTTTCATAGCTGCTAGGTTAGAATAAATCATTGCTGATTGCACAAGCTCAACTGTACATTAGTTCACATTCAATAGCCGTAGCTGAATCTTCGTCAGAGTTTTATTTTTTCAACTGAATAAGTTTAAATATTTGCTAGTAACGCCAGAGGTATGTAGTCTTGCTCCTTCTTAACTACAACCCGTTTCTCTTGCCAAGCTTGCTTACTTAAGTAGTCATCTAAATCGTGCGGAGGTATTGGCTTGGAAAAGTAATAACCTTGCATTAAATGACAAGCCGAGTCATTGAGCCAATCGAAGGTGAGTAGGTCTTCCACCCCCTCGGCTACTACCTGCATATTTAATGCTTTAGCCATGTCTATCATTGCTTTAACTAGCTTCTTCGAGTCTTGATGCCCCTCTGTACTAGCTAAATCAAATACAAAGCTACGGTCTATTTTTAAGACATCGATTGGAAAGTCTCGTAGTAATGATAAAGATGAAAAACCAGTACCAAAATCATCTAAAAATATTTTAACGTCCAGTTGCTGCAAACTAGTTAAGTTCTTTTTAACAATAGTTTTATTATCAATAAGCGCCGATTCGGTCAGCTCTACCGCCAATAACTTACCCGGAACATTATATTGCAATAACGCCTTAGCGATTTGCTCGACAACTTCACCTTGCGCTAATTGTATTGGTGATACATTAATACTAATGTAAGGGCAGCTTTCTTCACCGTACCTTTTGAGCCAAATTGCTAGCTGACAGCATGCTGATTCAATAAGCCACTTACCTAATATATGAATAAGACCTGTTTCTTCAGCAACTTCGATAAATTCATCGGGAAAGATCATACCCTTTGCAGGGTGCAGCCAACGACTTAGCGCTTCAAAGCCTTTTAAATTTTGATTATCGTGTATAGGCTGTAAGTATATGCTTAGCTGATTATTAGCAATGGCATCTGCTAGGTCATCTTCAATATCTTGTTTTAACACTAGACTTTGGTGCATATTTTCTTGATAAAACACCACCCTCCCTCGCCCTAATCGCTTGGCTTCATACATAGCTATATCAGCATTTCGAATCACGTCGTTGGCACTAGTATCTACCGTATGACTTAGATAGATGCCTATACTGGCACCAATGCGATATTTGTTATCATCAATAAGATATATTTGTTCTAAACGCCTCAATATTCGTTCAGCAACCAAAGTCACGGTCACTTGGCAGAAACTATTATGCAGCAGTACTGCAAATTCATCGCCACCAAAGCGAAATAATAAATCATCAAAACGGGCTGTCTGCTGTAACCTTTGCGCCACTTGCTGCAATAACTTATCGCCAACTAGATGTCCTTTGGTATCGTTTACCTTTTTAAAGTGGTCTAAATCGATAAACAATAAGCTAAAGCCTTCATCACTATGACGATTTGTCTGCTTGGTTAACTTTTCTAGTTCATTAGTTAGCGCCTGCTTGTTAAGCAATTGTGTTAAATCATCATGGCTAGCTTGATACTGGAGTGATGCTGTTTTTTCTTTTACTAGAGAGTTAGCCCAGCGCACGCGGTTGATATACATCCATAAATATATGCTTAATCCTAGAGTCAAAGTCAGTATTATCATAGCGGCGCCGTAAGCATATAATCGACTACGAGAGTCATAACCTAGTTTAGTGAGCTCTATGGTCCATAGCTGGTTAGCAAATGGAATAGTCGCCTGCAACTTTGACCGTTTCTCCGGCGAATAACAACCTGAAACACAATGTTCTCGCCATTGCGAATCATATATTTTTTCACTTTTATCCTGACTATTAAAAATTGAAATTTGATAGTTCTTTGAGTTAGTAAGATCTCCCCAAAGGGTATCAACTAATTGGTTAGTCATAACAATGCCAACGAGGTAACCGCGTAAGTTATCGCTAGATGCCGTGTCATTTTTAAAGATAGGTAATAACAATCTAAAACCTAATTCATTTTGTTCATTGTTGAACTTGGCGGAGCTTATACTGCCACTGTGCAGTGCTTTATTCATACTAGTGGCGATAGTGCAGTTAGTATCTAGCTGCAATCCCAATTCATGACCAATAAACTCTGCTGGCTGAGCAAATAAAACGGGAAACGTGGCATTGGCAGCTAACTTAGGGCAGTTTGTTAGCAAATTATTCATTGCACGAATCTGATAATCAAAAATGCCACTGGCACGAACTTGCTTTTCAAAATTAGCCACTTGGCTTTTTTCAACCGCTGGCGCCCATTGCACGCCACGCATACCCGTATTTTTAAGAAAATCTCGTGTAATTAGTTGCGCAAAATCTTGCTGATGCAACTCTGGCTTAATCTTAAATAAACTTTGTGTTGCCAAGAATACTTTATTAATAGTCGAAATGGCTTGGGTTAGACTGGTTACTTTATCTTTAAAGCTTGCCTGAAATTGTTGATGGCTATGTTGCTCTTCATAATAGTTAACGGTCAGAAAAGCTGTATAGGCTAGTATCATCCCGAGCAACCATAATAAAACTATGCCAGAATATCGCTGCCAAAAAAAATGACTTTTTTTAACACCCGTCATCAAGAAATTCACAAAATTACCTTACGCTATTTAACGCTTATAAACATTAGCCGAGCATAGTGCCACTTGACCAAATAATGCTCCGCACACCAAGTGCAGCGTTTGTTAAATCAATGCTGTACATGATAACTGAACCATGCTTAAATGCAAACGATTCTCATTAACGTATCTGTGCAAATTCAGGACTTTCCGTGAAAAAAATTGTTTTTTTATCTTTATTATCTGGAATATTGTTAAATTTTTCCTTCATCGCTGAGAGCAATGCCAATCAAAATATGGTTAATGTTTATTCTTTTCGTCAAGTGAAATTAATTGAGCCGTTAATTAAAGTATTTACTGAACAAACAGGTATTAAAGTGAATGTTGTTAGCGGCAAAGCAGATAAGTTAATGCAGCGACTGATTCAAGATGGTGATGATAGTTTTGCTGATGTATTACTAACCGTAGGTGCAGCTAGGCTTGATAAAGCTAAACGATTAAACCTTATCAAACCAATCAGCTCGGCGATATTGCTCGCTAATGTGCCAGAAAATTTACGAGATCCGGAAAATTATTGGTTTGCTTTATCATTACGGGTTAGAGCTATTTTTTACGCTAAAGATAAAATTAACCCACAGCTGCTAACTAGCTATGAATCATTATTGAATAAACGTTGGCTGGGTAAAATATGTAGTAGAGCTGGTAATCATTTTTATAATCGCGCTATGGTAGCTAGCTTTATTTATCACTACGGTGATGACTGGACTAAAAATTGGGTACAAAATTTTAGTGATAATTTAGCCATGCGACCTAATGGTAACGACAGAGATCAAATGAGAAAAGTGGCTCGGGGCGATTGTGATATAGCCATAGCCAACAGCTATTACTATGGCATGTTATCAAATAGTATTAAACAGAGTGATCGTGAAACTTATCAAAAAATCGGCATTATTTTACCACAAAGTAGAGATATTGGTAGCCATGTAAATATTAGTGGCGCAGCCCTTACTCACTCGGCTAAAAACGTTGATAATGCCATTAAATTCATTGAGTTTCTCACCACTAAAAAAGCACAGAAAATATACGCACATAGTAATTTTGAATTCCCCGTTCATGCTGATATTCCCGCAGGTGAATTTATTACTTCATGGGGTGAGCTTAATGCCGATACCCAACCTATTCTGCATTTGCCTCTATACCATAAGCAAGCAGCGGAGATAATTTCCCAAAGTAATTGGTAATGTATTTAAAAATATCTAAACTAGACGAATACAATGAAACAGTGTGATGAATAGTTATTACCTTTTCACTGCTCCGACTTAACAAAAATAGCGTATTAGTTACCCGATGTTCACTACTAATAACTAAGCTATGTTATTAAAAAGATTTCCGTTAGAATGGATGAATCACTATTTAGGATATTTGTTATGATTCAGCCAGAAAAAATAATAATAGCTGACGATCATCCCTTATTTAGACAAGCGCTATTAGGGACATTAAAAGCCAAGCTAACATATACCACATGGCTTGAAGCAGAAACAATTGAAGAACTTGAACAACAACTCACCAACAATAATGATAGTGATTTGTTATTACTGGATTTAAATATTCCTGGTGCTCATGGCTTTAATACCCTAATCCATGTGCGTAATCACTTTCCACAAATTCCTGTAGTAATTGTATCCGCTCATGAAGATCATGACACCATCAGTAAAGCGATGGAATATGGTGCCGCTGGTTTTGTGCCAAAGTCCACACCTGTTGATGATATTTATTCAGCTATTGTTGCTGTATTAGCAGGTAATATTTGGTTGCCTGCTTCTTTTGAACAAGCACCAAGTAGCAATAGTAAAAGTAATATTGCTGAACGCGTCGCCAGTTTAACGCAGCAACAATACCGTATCTTAATGATGTTTGCCCAGGGCATGCTAAATAAGCAAATTGCTTACGATTTAAATGTATCAGAAGCGACTATTAAAGCCCATGCGACCGCCATTTTCAGAAAACTTGATGTGCGCAACCGCACGCAAGCTGTGATTGTCATTGCCCAGTTAAACTTATCTGAGGCAAGCTTTTAACAAGCTGCACTGCCGTAAGTTATATTAACTTGATGACTGAAACAAAAAAGCACGTCAATGATCGCTCATTGACGTGCTTTTTCAATTATATGCTTACAGCAAACGAATATAATGAGGATAAATAATCGAATTCAAGGCGTGTGATTGAGCAATAGCTGGCTATTGGGATTGAGCACAACGCAGAAGTTGTTTATTTAACCTGATCTCGGTTTAAGATATATTTAACTCATTGAAACTATTAGCCAAATAAATTAGTGCTACCTCTAGCTTGATAGTTTTTCTTAATTCAAGGCTAATTTACGCGTCAATAGCTGGCCTATTGCAAGTG
>NZ_JABSOV010000035.1 GCF_013215345.1 Colwellia sp.
TATTGCTAGCAGCGTCTTTAACGACTGGTTTTGTAGCAACAACTCAAGCAAATCAATTAGATGATTTGTTAAAACAAGTAAAAGCTGACCGTGTATCTGAAGCTAAACTTGATAAAAAACGTGAAGCTGAATTTTTATCAGCACGCGCTGACAAATCGGCTTTATTAAATAAAGCTAAAAAAGAGTTAACAAGTCAGCAAGCACGTAACAAGCGTTTAACTAAAGCTTATGCAGCGAATGAAATTTCTCTTACGCAAAAGTCAGTTGAATTAGATAATGCGACCGGCACACTAGGTGAAATGTTTGGTGTTTCACGTGCTGCAGCTGCTAATGCCTTTGGCCAAATCAGTACTTCAATTGTAAGTGCGGAGTTTCCTAACCGTGGTGAAGCACTTAATCGTATCGCTAACGCAAAAGAAATTCCAAGTATCGCTGATCTAGAAGAATTATGGTTTGCTTTACAAACTGAAATGACTGAGTCAGGTAAAGTTTCACAATTCAGTGTTGATGTAACTAAACTTGATGGCACTAAGTCTACTGAAACGATTACTCGTATCGGTACCTTTAACCTAGTATCTACTAACGGTTACTTAACTTACAACGATGAAGTAGGTCAAGTTCAACCTTTACCTAAACAACCTGCAGGCTATATCAGTGAAACTGCTGCAGATTTTTTCAATACTTCTTCAGGATATGCCGCAGTTTATGTCGATCCTTCACGTGGTGGTATCTTAGCATTAGAAACACGTAAGAAAACTGTTGATGAATTCTTCCATGAAGGTAAAGAAGTTGGTTACGCTATCACGGTATTATTTATCATCGGTCTTCTAATTGCAGCTGAACGTTTAATCGTTTTAGGCGGCATGACTTCTCGCATTAAAGCTCAAGAGAAAAACCTTGATAAGCCAAATGAAAATAACCCATTAGGTCGTCTACTTAAAGTTTTCTATGATAACCAATCTGCAGATGCTGAAACACTCGAATTAAAACTTGATGAAGCGATTCTTCGTGAAACTCCACAAGTTGACCGTGGTGTTAACTTAATCAAAATGTTTGCTGCTATTGCCCCGCTTATGGGTCTATTAGGTACAGTAATCGGTATGATTATGACTTTCCAAACAATTACTTTGTTTGGTACTGGCGACCCGAAAATCATGGCTGGTAACATCTCACTTGCCCTTGTTACAACAGCATTAGGTTTGATTTGTGCATTACCACTTATCTTAATCCACTCAATTGTTGCAGGTAAGAGTAAATCAGTTTTACAAAAACTTGATGAGCAAAGCGCTGGTTTAATCGCTGCTATTGCTGAGAAGGGGTCTAAATAATGTTATTCCTGATAGAGCTTTGGGAATCTGTCAGGGGTTTTATTGCGACAGGTGGCAACGTTCTTTATGCTGTTGCCTTCGCACTCTTATTAATGTGGATACTGATGATTGAACGCTTTTGGTTCTTAACATCAGAGTACCCAAAACTTAGAGATAGTATTATCGCTAATTGGGAAGCTCGTACAGACACTACGTCTTGGTATGCACATCGAATTAGAGAGACTTGGATCTCCGAAGCAGCAGAATTACTCGAAAAGCGTATGATTACCATAAAAACCTTGGTGGCTATGTGTCCTCTTATCGGCTTACTGGGAACAGTAACGGGTATGATTGGCGTATTTGAAGTCATGGCAGAACAAGGTACAGGTAATCCACGACTAATGGCCGCTGGTATTTCGCAAGCAACAATTCCGACTATGGCGGGTATGGTTGCAGCGTTATCAGGTGTGTTCTTTAGTACAAGACTTGACGCTAAACTTAAACTAGCAAAGGCTAAACTGGTTGACAGTTTACCTCATCACTAGAGAGAACTATTCATGGCACGTAAAAAAATCCGTGAGGACGAAGAAGCAGTAATTGATATGACACCGATGTTAGACATCGTATTTATCATGCTGATCTTCTTCATCGTAACTACTTCTTTTGTAAAAGAAGCAGGTATTGAAGTAAATAAACCGAAAGCGGCGAATCAAACTAAGCAAAAAAATGCCAATATCTTTGTTGCAATTAAAGAAAATGGTGAGATTTGGTTAGATAAAGGTCGAGTAGACATTGAACGTGTTGGTGCAAGAATTGAAAAATTACTTGCTGAGCAACCTACCGATGTTGTAATCATTCAAGCTGACAAAGACGCTAAACATGGTGTTGTTGTTAAAGTAATGGATGCAATTAAAGAGGCTGGCATAGACCGAATTTCTATCGCGGCTGCGAAGGGGTAAAATATGGTTCGCTTTTTAGTATCAATACTACTAGGCGCTGCAGTTACCTTTGGCTTATTTGTATTTATGGCCTTCCTTGTTTCTAGCGGAGATAGAAGCAAAGAAGATCAGCAAGAAAATATAATAGTAGAAGTAAATACTACGCCGCCAAAGTCTGCAGCAGAGCAGCGTCGCCGTGTACCGCCGCCGCCGCCTCCGCCGCCTAAAACGCCGCCGAAGCAGCAAACACCGGAGCCTGAAACCAGCAATAATACTGGTGGTTTAAACTTCAATATGCCGGGTGTACAGATGTCAAGTGCGTCAACTGGTTTGTCTGCTCCTGGAGCAGGTATGGGACGTGATGGCGATGCTACACCGATCGTACGTATCGAGCCTAAGTACCCGATTCAAGCTGCTAGAGATGGTAAAGAAGGTTATGTAATCCTTTCTTTCTCCATCAATAAAATTGGTGGTGTTGAGGATGTTAAAGTTATAGAAGCTAAACCTAAGCGTGTCTTTGATAAAGAAGCTCGACGTGCACTTAGAAAGTGGAAATACAAACCGAAGATTGTTGATGGTGTACCTTTAGTACAAAAAGGCTTAACCGTTCAACTTGACTTCAAAATGGGAGGTGATTAGTTATGTTTAATAAATTAGTGTTTAAAAACTTAAAACTTAAAAAATTATCCACTTCTCTAGTTGTTGTTGCTTCGTTACTTGTTGCGCAGGCTCCGTTTGCAAATTATGCAGAAGCTGCTGGTGCAGAAAAAACCGAGAAAAAGAAGCGTAAGACACAACTTGTTGGACCACGTGTTGGTAAGAAAGTACAGAAAGCTTTTGAAGCTTATAGTGCGGACGATGTCAAAGGTGCTCTAGTTATTTTGTTGGATATTGACGCTTCAAAAGCTTATGACAAAGCTTATGTAGCTCGTATGATTTCTGTTATGTATGCAACCTTAGGTGACAATGAACAGAAAACCATTGAATATCTTAAAAAAGCTATAGAGCCTGATCTACTTAATACAGCCGATCATAGCCAGTCTTTAAAGTTATTGGGCGACATGCAAATGCAGACCAAAGACTATAAAGGTGCGTTGAAGACTTACTATGCTTGGATGGATTTCTCTGGCGAGAGTGATGGTCAAACCTATATTAAAATTGCTAATGCGTATTACTCGTTAAAGCAATTAGATAAAGTGATTGAGCCAGCTGATAAAGCGATTGCTGCTTTTGGTGATAAACCAAATCAAAACCCATACATCTTGAAAATTACTTCTTACTATGAACGTAAAAAGTATAAAGAAGCTGTTCAGGTTTTAGAGACAGTAATACAGATCTTCCCGGATAAGAAACAATGGTGGACACAATTGCCAATGTTTTATTTACTGATCGAAGATTACGATAAAGCAGTACAAACACTTGACTTAGCTTATAAACTTGGTCACTTGCAGAAAGAAGGTCAAATAAAGACTCTAGCAAGCTTATACTCTCAATCTGAAGCGCCTTTTAAGGCTGCTAAGTTGTTAGAAAAGCATATTGCTTCTGGTCTAGTTAAACGTGACGATAAAAATATCGCTACTTTAGCTAATGCTTGGCATTCTGCACAACATATTGATAAAGCCGCAAGTTATTATGGTGAATTAGCCAAAATGACAACTAATGCGAAACATTATCGTAAACAAGGTATGTTGTTAAAACAAGATGAGCAGTTTGCTAAAGCTATTGTTGCTTTGAATAAAGCTCTTGAATTAGGCGTATCAAATCAAGGTCGAATTCATATGAGCATTGCTGAATCGTATTTCTATCTTGAGAAATACAAAAAAGCCTATGCGGCTATTCTAAAAGCAATGAAAGATCCAAAGTCTCGTAAATCGGCTAAAGGTTGGAAAAGCTTTATTGTTGACACAGCTAGACGCAAGAACGTTACTATTTAGTTTGAACGCTTAGCGTTAAGTTAAATTTTAATATTAAAACCAGCATATATCTTACGGTAATGCTGGTTTTTTATTGCCTAAATTTTATTAGGATGAAATTTTTATTTACCCGTTCAGGTCTATGTAAAAAGTTATATCACTAAATCTCAATGATAATGAGATCACAAACAAATCAGTAAAGATAAAGGACATAAATCATGAATATAGTTAAGAAATCATCAATAGCAGCGGTACTTGGCTTACTTACTTTTAGCCTTTTTGCTAGTAATGTGGCAAAAGCAGAGACAAACCCTTTTGCAGCCAATGAACTAGTCACTATTGCCGCGGAACACACCGATACTAAATGTGGTGAAGGTAAAGCGAAAGATGGTAAAAAAGGTAAGTGTGGGGAAGGAAAATGTGGCGAAGGTAAAATGAAAGACCACAAAAAAGGCAAGTGTGGTGAAGGTAAAATGACTAGTCACGAGCAAGGAAAGTGCGGCGAAGGTAAAATGAAAGCCGCTAAAAAAGGAAAATGTGGTGAAGGCAAGTGCGGTGAAGGTAAAATGAAAGACAAAAGTAAAAAGTGTGGTGGCTAATTCCCTCACTTACTATTAGGTAATGAATAAATGACGGGCTAAGGCCCGTTTTTTTGTGACTAATAAATCTGTCAGTTAACTGCAAAGATGCTCATCAAGTAACTTGGCTATATATAGCTATACTGTAATAAGCATACCTACTGTACCCGAGGTTTATATGAACACTTCAACCCGACTAACTCGCTATTTAACTGAAAAAAGCATTCCATACCATGTGGTTGAACATTTCCACAGTAATAGTTCTGTTGGTACGGCAATCACGGCTAATATTTCCTTAAAACAAATAGCCAAAGCTGTGTTGTTGAAAAATCATGAAGATAAAAAGTTGCTGGCGATACTACCCGCGGCTGACAAAATTAGCCTATCTGTACTCAATGAAAATCTACATGGTAGCTATCAATTAATGAAGGAGCAGGAAGTCTATCAGGTATTTTCTGATTGTAACCCTGGTGCTGTACCCCCAGCAGCGGATGCTTATCATTTGAGTATGGTTTGTGAGCAAGAGTTAGCTAAATTATCAAAAGTTTACCTCGAAGCAGGCGATCATGAGACGCTACTTTGTGTTAATCAGCATGACTTTAAAACGTTAATGACATCTGGCAAGCAGCTGCACTTTAGCCGAGAAGTATTTCACTAACAGTTATGTTAGCTATTAGCCTTAGTGTGTATAATAGCGTTCTTATGCTTATGTACTGGATATTACCGTGAACAATAATGATGTTTTACGCCGCTTGCGTTACACCTTTAATTTTAATGATAAACAAATGGTAGCTATCTTTGCCTCGGCAGGTGAGGAAGTAAGCCGTGAACAAATAAGTCAATGGTTGAAAAAAGACGATGATGGCGACTTTGTTTCATTATTTGATACCAAATTAGCAATATTTCTCAATGGCTTTATCAATGAAAAACGTGGTAAAAAACCTGGTGCTCAGGCGATACCAGAGAAGCGACTATCCAATAATATTATTTTAACAAAACTTAAGATCGCACTTAATCTACAAGCTGAACAATTAATCTCACTGCTAGAAACCGTTGACTTTCGTCTAAGCAAACCTGAATTAAGTGCCTTTTCACGTAAAGTTGATCATAAACATTATCGAGAGTGTAAAGATCAGGTTTTACGAAACTTGTTACAGGCTATTGATAAAAAATATCATGTCGAAAGAAGTAAGAAAATAGTTAGTTCAGCTGGTAGTGCTTCTAAACCAGGTAATGACAAAGGCAATTACACTAAGAAAAAAACAAATAAAACAAGTCAAACGAGCAAAGAAAAGCCTTCGTCGCCATGGGTAGAAGGGGCAAGGCCAAATGCTAGTAATATTTATGTTAACCCAAACAGCACGGCTAATCCTAAACGTCAAAAGCTCAAACTGTCCAAATAAAGATAAGCCTTTGGCAATGAAATTATACATTAGTGCTAAGATGGCGTTACATTGAAATTATTTTGTTTCATCTTTGATCTACGATTACCCTATAAACTGAAATAATTATAGGGTAAGATCCGCGCCAAATTAGCTATAACTGTTAAAAATGTATATGAATATATTAGTTGTTGATGACAAAAAAACTGTTCAAGATTTACTAACAGAGTTACTCATTTCACAGGGGCATAATGTTGATAAAGCGATTAATGGTCTAGATGCTTTAGGTAAAGCACAACAAGGCAATTATCAGCTCTTTATTATCGACCATTTAATGCCTTTGATGAATGGCCTACAGCTTACTAAAAACTTAAAAAACATCCCCGGACTTGCTGATAGTAAGATCATTTTTATGACCACCCAAGGTAGTCATACCCTCAAAGCATTACCCGAATTTCCGTTGTTTGATCGCGTTATCGATAAGCCTATTAATAAAGAGTTATTGCTAAGTTTGATTACAGAGTTCAGTGATTCAAGCTTTGAGAGTGATGGCTGGCAAGTTAATTCATAATATTGCTTAAGCAGGCGTATTATCGCTATAAAAAATAGCAGAATTGCTTTATGATTTACATATCTATTTATTACTATTACAGCGAGCCTATCTAAGGCTTTCTGCTTCGAAATCATGAATAATACCCAACAACAACAGTTGCTCAATGCGATACAGACTGTCCCTGATTATCCAGTTAAAGGCATTATGTTTCGCGATGTCACCAGCTTATTAGAAGATGCAGAGGCTTTTGCTTTAACCATTGAGCTATTAGCCAATACCTACAGAAATAAAGGTTTTACCAAGGTTGTTGGTACTGAGGCTCGCGGCTTCCTCTTTGGCGCCCCTTTGGCGCTTGCTCTGAATATAGGCTTTATCCCTGTTCGTAAGCCGGGCAAGTTACCTCGTGATACCTATGCACAGGCTTATCAATTAGAGTACGGCGAAGATATCTTAGAAATTCACCAAGATGCGCTAACTCCAGCAGATAAAGTACTCATCATTGATGATTTATTAGCAACTGGCGGTACCATTGAGGCAACAACTAAATTGATCCGACGTCTTGGTGCGCAAGTACAAGATGCTGGTTTTGTTATATCTTTACCTGATTTAGGTGGCGAAAAACGCCTTGCAGATATTAATATCACCCCTTATTCGCTTCTTCAGTATCAAGGCGAATAATTTGTCACTGAATCAAAAAGTAATTTAATATGAGTTATCAAGTTTTAGCGAGAAAATGGCGACCTAAAAATTTCCAACAATTAATGGGCCAAGAGCATGTTGTCAATGTGCTTGCCAATGCATTATCTCAACAGCGCTTGCACCATGCCTATCTCTTTACTGGCACGCGAGGTGTAGGTAAAACTACCATTGCACGAATTTTTGCTAAAAGTCTTAATTGTGAAATTGGTATTACCGATAAGCCCTGTGGGGAATGTGATGCCTGTATTGATATCGACCAAGGTCGCTTCGTTGACTTACTAGAAATTGATGCCGCCTCTAAAACTAAAGTCGATGATACCCGTGAAATTCTTGATAATGTTCAATATGCACCAAGCCGAGGTCGATTTAAGGTTTACCTGATAGATGAAGTGCATATGTTATCTCGTCATAGTTTTAATGCCTTATTAAAAACGCTAGAAGAGCCACCTGAACATGTAAAATTTATTTTAGCGACCACTGATCCGCAAAAGTTACCTGTTACTGTTTTATCACGTTGTTTACAGTTTCACTTAAAAGCCTTAACGGTTAAGCAAATCGAAGAAAAGCTCGCTGAAATTTTATCTCATGAAAAAGTCAGTCATGAACAAGGTTGTTTGACTTTACTCGCTAAAGCCGCCCGTGGCAGTATGCGTGATTCACTGAGTTTAACAGATCAAGCCATTGCTCAAGGGCGAGGAAGTATTAGTTTAGTTAATATTCAACAGATGCTTGGTGGTATCGACCAAAACTGGGTTTACCAGCTGGTTATTGCTTTATTAAAACAAGACAGCCAAGCATTAATGGCGTTATCACAAGAAATAGCCTCATATGCGCCTAGTTATAGCCGTTTATTTGCGGAATTAATTCAGTTATTTCATCAAATAGCTTTACTGCAAATAGTTGATCAGCATTTTGATTTACCCGCTGATTTGTTAGGGTTATTAAAGAAATTTAGTAAAGCTATGTCAGCTGAAGATGTGCAGCTTTATTACCAAATAAGTCTTAATGGCCGCAAAGATTTACCTTATGCTTTTGATGAGCAAGCCGCTTTTGATATGACTTTATTGCGCTTACTTGCTTTTAAGCCAATGCAAAAGTCACAGTTTAGCAACGATTCAGTTACCGCCACCAATACCCAAAGCAATGAAGCTAGTATCAATGAGGTTAACTTCGATGATGTTGAGCTGATAAAATCGGCTAAAGTGCCGGCAAGTGCCGTGGCTTTACCTCAAATTCCTGCTGTTGAGTTAACTGAGAGTCCAGCTGTAGTAGCTCAACCTGAGCCTGGAGTTCAAGCTACTAACATTGAGTCTGTTGCTAGTGCGGACAATGTCCAACAAGAACAATTGCATGATGAAATGCTTGCTATCGAGCAACAAGCAGTCGAACTTAAAAATAGTGCCGGGAAATTTCCAATTCAAGCTCCGAGCCAACAAGTTGCGGCTCAAGCACCTGTTATCCCAGAGCAAGAAGTTGTTACTCCACAGCAAGTATCATCAATACCTAGTAGCAGTGAACAAAAAAGCCCAACACCGATTAGTCCAAATGTGCAAGAAGGGCAACTTAGTATTGATAGTCCAGTAGCCTCCGTGCTCGCAACGAGGAATATGCTTCGAAGTCGAAAGAAAGAGTTGGAGAAGCAAGCAAAAAAGCCAAGTGACGCAGCTCTGCGTCAGTCTAGTAACCTAGATAGTAATAAAAACAGCGTTAGCGAAGCACCGGTTGACTCACAGGTAGCAGCAACGGAAAGTGTTGTTATAGCGCCAGAGCCAGAAGTACCCTTTCATCAAGATAATATTGATCCTGCGAAAATAACAAAAGCGAATCAAGTTGATAAGTGGGCGCATATGATTGATTCTATGCAACTTACTGCGCGTATTCGGCAACTAGCGATTCATGCAACCATTAGTGAAGATTCGACTGATGATAATTTAATTCTTAAGTTAGATCAGGCAACTCGGCATTTATATACTGAGGTCGCTCAACAACAGTTACAAAGCTATATTTGTCAGTTTCTATCTCGGCAAGTTACCGTTACCCTCGCTATTGTTGAAGAAACGGTAGCTGATCCTTATCAGATCCAAGTGCAAATTAATGACAAACGACTTGAGTATGCTAAGACTTTATTAAAAGAAGATGCTGTGGTTATCGCTTTACAAGACACTTTTCAAGCAAGTTTAAATGAAGAGAGTATCTCGCCACGGGAAAGCTAATTTTTCTCTTTGAAATAGGCAATGCTCTAACGGAATAAATTCATTTCATTTACGTTCAAAACTTGCTGTCTTTCAGGTAAAATAGCACAATCAAAGTATAAAATAGTCAACCTAGCAAATATTGGAGAAAGAACATGATGAAAGGCGGAATGGGTAACTTAATGAAGCAAGCCCAACAAATGCAGGCCAAAATGGCTAAAGCTCAAGAAGAGCTGGCAAAAATGGAAGTTGTTGGTGAAGCCGGTGCTGGTATGGTTAAAGTAACTATGACTGGTAGCCACAGTGTGCGTCGTGTTGAGCTTGATGACAGCTTAATGGACGATGATAAAGACATGATTGAAGATTTACTTGCTGCTGCAGTAAATGATGCCGTACGTCGTGTGGAAGAGCAGAACAAAGATAAAATGGGCGCACTTACTGGTGGTATGCAATTACCACCAGGTATGAAAATGCCATTTTAGGCTGCTTCTCTAAGCTAGCCCATAAATATAAAAGCTCAAGCATTGCTTGAGCTTTTTTGTTTTTGGCAATGCTATTTTTATGTTATTGGCAAACTTGATGAAGATAAGCCGCGGCCCCGATTAAACCCGGTTGGCTTTCAGTAATAACATATGTAGGCGTTTGTTGGTTTAAATGAGACATACGACCTTTAGTTTCAAAGCGTGATCTAAATTCGCTGTCTTTAACATAGTCAATAAAGCGAGGTACGATACCGCCAGCGATATATACGCCACCAAGAGAGGCTGTTGTTAAAGCGAGGTTACCAGCAAAACTACCTAACACTTTACAAAATTGAGCTAAGGCTTGCTGACACAATTGGCAGCTGCCATTTATAGCCTGTGCACTAATATCTTTCGCCGTTAACTTAGTTTCAGAGGGGGCTGATGAGTCTTCACTTTTGATAACTACTAATGCCTGATATATTTGCTCTAAGCCATAGCCAGAAAGAAGTTGCTCATAGGATACTCGTTTCTTAAAGGTTTTTAAGTATTGCAATATTTGAATATCAAGCTCATCAACAGGGGCGAAATCAATATGACCGCCTTCGCCACTCAAACAATGCCAATTGTTATTGACAGGAATTAAGTTAGCAACGCCCAAGCCTGTTCCTGGTCCACAAACGGCAATAGGTTTATTTGCTATAGGTTCGCCGCCACCAATCTTTACTTTTTGTCCATCTGTTAACATGGGTATTGCCATAGCAATAGCGGTGTAATCATTGATTAGCATTAATTTGTTAAGCTGTAACTCTGCTTTAAGTTCTTTTTGAGAGAACTGCCAAGGTAAATTGGTCATCGAAATTAAATCATCATCGGCGGGGCAAGCTATTGCCAGACAAGCATTGATACTGGCATTAGTCAGTTGCTTTTCTACCAGATAGTGGCGAATAACGTCAATCAAACTTGAGAATTTAGCACATTGATAGCTAATGATTTCTGTGATGTTATTATTTTCGGTAATCGCTAATCTGATATTAGTGCCGCCAATATCAGCAACCAGATTAATTACTTGAGTATCTTGTGAGGTCATCATCTTTTGTGTTACTTCTCGTTCAAAGGTATTTATTTTTCAACTGCATTAGCAACTAATACCAAGTTGATTAAGTTCTTTCCCACTCAGCGAGAATTAAAAGTCTTAAAGACAAGGCATTGATTGAAGAGAATGGTTATTCCCTTCTCAAAATCAATAACGCTGTGTGTAAGCCTTTTAAACTCGCCCTTGGGAGCTTACTCGATGACCACTAACTTCGTTAAATTCATTTGATTTAGAATGACTAAACCGGAACAAATTCGCCTTGTTATTGAACATCGTTCATAGCTCTGAGTAGGGAAGAAATTTAATCAAATTGGTATAAGCTAAGTTTTGTTAATTACGGAATCTCTGGTAATAAGTGTCGGTTCAAAAGAATGGGTAATTGACATATCCTTTTGTTTATAAATATTTTTCAATACTAACTTTGCCGCCATATGGCCCATTAAATTTACCGGATTATCTATGGTGGTAAGTTTAGGGTAGGTATGTCGTGCAAAAATGATATTATCAAAGCCTATTATTGATAGATCTTTAGGTAAGGACAGCCCTTGCTCTCTGCCATAAGTTATTGCTCCCGAAGCCATCTCATCATTGGCACAAATTAAAGCGCTAAACTCCTGTTTACTCTCAATGAAAAATTTTAAGCCGTCACTACCACCGGTTTCTTTAAAGTCACCTTCAAAATATAGCGTGTCACTAAACGCTATATTATTATCTGCAAGTGCTCGTTTATGACCCGCTAATCGGTCTTTTGAATCGGCTTTAAATTCTGGTCCTGCGATATAGGCAATAGCTGAGTGCCCTTGTTCTAATACTGACTGGGTTGCTAAGTAGCCGCCTAATTCATTATCTAAGCTAATGCAGTTGTCATTTAAACCTTCAACTAATCGACTCATGAAATAGACCGGCATTTTACCTTTGCATAAATCAATCAGGTAAGCATCACTGACGGCCTCGACGTGTAAGATAATGGCATCACAATTTCGGCTGATCAGAAACTCAATGCCGTCCTTCTCTTTATCTTCTTCACTGTGACCACAGGTAATAATGACATGTTTGCCAGCGGCTCTTAATTCAGCCTCGATGCCCGCCATCATTTGACCAAAGAAAGGACCATGTAATTCTGAAACTAATATGCCAACACTGTTGCTTCTATTGGATGCTAATGATTGCGCAATAGAATTAGGGCGATAGCCTAACTCTTTCATGGCATCCTGAACTTTTAGGCGTGTTTTATCGCTGACTCGAGAGTTTTTATTTATCACCCGAGAAACGGTTGCTAAAGAAACCCCCGCCAGTTTTGAAACTTCGTATATAGTCGCCATGTTATTCCTAAGTTGCGCAATGTTGTGGTAAATACTTTGAATTCTAACGATAAAATTCTAACATGTTTGCCGATATATTAACTAGTAGTAGTACTTAATTGTGCTTGGATTTTAACTACTTTCTGCTCTGTTAAGGTGTATTTTCGCATAACCCAAGCAACAGCAAATGAGCCTAACGCGGGTAAAACGGTAAAGGATAATAATATCCCTTGTTTGGTGGCTTCTGTTTGAGCAACATCTGCCTGGTAGTTATAAAATGCTAATAACCAACCAGCTAGTGCGCCGCCAATAGCTACGCCCATTTTAATGAAAAAGATTACACCAGAGTAAACCATGCCAGTAATACGAATACCGGTTTTTTTATGACCATAATCTATGGTGTCAGCCATTTTCGCCCATAACAGGGGCGTCGCCATATCTAAAAAGAATTTCCAAGCGATAAAAGCAATATAGGCTAAAACAATTTGCTCTTCGCCAATGAAAAAACTAAATAAACATATGGTTGCTGAGATTACTTGTAGAGTGATATAAGCCTTAATTTTACAGACCCGCTTTGCCAGTGGTTGGGCGACGGCGCAACCAATCATACTGGCAATAACGCCTAAAGTAAGGAAGGACGTAATTAAGTCTTCACGACCAAGAAAGTATTTCACATAATAAATGGCTAGGGTAAAGCGTAACACTTGCCCGGTTAGCAAAAATAACGCGGCCATACACAAAATACGCCATTGATCGTTTTGCCATAAAGATTGCAGGTTTTCTTTAAATGATGACGATTGATTTTCAGGTAAGCTGACTCGCTCTTTAGTGCCTAAAAAGCATAACAAAAACAATATTAAGCCCAGTGAACTCATAGCTATCATGGTCATTTGATAGCCTTTAGCGCTATCACCATTGCCGAAAAACTCCACCATGGGTAACGTGGCTGCAGCAACAATAACGCCGCCTAACATACCAAAAACAAAGCGGTAAGATTGTACGGTAACTCGCTCTTTTGCATCGGCGGTTATGACTCCACCTAGTGCACAATAAGGTATGTTAATGGCGGTATAGGCAATCATTAATAAGGTATAAGTGACAAAAGCATAAATTATTTTAGTATCGTCGGGTAAGTCCGGCGTGGTAAAAGCCAATATGCTGATAATGGCAAAGGGAAAAGCAAGCCATAGTAGGTAGGGTCTAAACTGGCCCCATTTACTTTTAGTGTTGTCGGCAAGGTTACCCATGAGCGGATCTGTTATCGCGTCTATTAGCCGAACCACAAGAAACATGGTACCAACGGCTGCCGGTGATAGCCCCATAACATCGGTATAAAAAAGTAATAAAAACATCATTACGGTTTGAAAAATAATGTTACTGGCGGTATCGCCTAAGCCATAGGCTATTTTTTCTCTAACACTGATCATATATAGTAAACTCTCTTTTTTTATTATTATAATTTAGCTATTTATGTTTTAACTCATTATCGCTAGCTATACCAAACTGCTATGGCTAAACTGCGACTAAGTCTGCTCTACGTTGTATTAATTCATCACCTATTTGTTGATTTTGTTTACAGCTTAATGGGTATAGCATCATTAATGCTGCACCAGCAAAAGCAAAGGCAGCGGGTATCCAGCTCATCAGTAATTGCATACCGGGCAAAGCGGCTTCGATAGTGGCTTTGTCCATACCGTCATAACCATAGTTAGCAAGCACGACCAATACTAGTGCGCCAGCAAAACCGCCACCAGTTTTTTGTACAAAAGTTCCTGCAGAGTAGATGAGACCAGTTGCTCGGCGACCATTTTTCCATTCAGAGAAATCCGCAGAATCCCCTAACATAGTAAAGAATAGCGTTGGCATCATGGCAGCAAAGAATTCAGCACTACAACCTAAGATGAAAATAGCAGTGATATTGCCCTGAGGTACCCAATAGAAAGCGGCGGTTAATAAACCACTAAGCATGAGTGCGACAATAAATAATTTTCGCTTACCCAACAATTTTGATAAATAACCAGTACATAAGGCGCCTAATATAGACACCAGTAAAAGAGCGATGAAGTACTTACCAATCATGAGTTCATCGCCCACTTGATATTTGAAATAATAAGCGATGGTGCCGTATTTTATGCCGTTAAACATCATGGTTAAAAAGCCAATGCCTAAGAGTATCAACCAAGGTTTATTGGTTAGTAGGTCAACCATATCTCGTTGCGTGCCACTCATATCTTCAGGCGTATTTTTGATTAAACGCTTAATCAGTATCCACATAGAAGTCATGATGATGACAAAGAATATGCCACTATAAATATCGCGATAATAGAAAAATAAACTCATCGCTAATAAAGGCAAGATGATAAAAGGTAAGTTCTTACTTAAATCAAATAACTCAGTTTTTAAATTGCTTGATTCATCAACGACCGTCGTTACCCGTTCTTTGGTGGTGGCAAATGTTATTACCATAAGGGCAATTAAAATACCGGCAAACATGTACATACTATATTGATAACCTAAGGCATCATTGCCGTCGCCAAAATAGGTAACCAAATCAGGTAAAAACCCCATCACCAACAAACCACCAGCAAAAGCGCCAGCAAAACGAAAGCCAGATAAACTAGTGCGCTCAGTGTCACTAGCGGTCATTACGCCCATCAAAGCGGAGTAGGGCACATTATTTACGGTATAGGCGAGGGTCAGGCCTATATAGGTTACATAAGCGTAGATGAGTTTATTGCTATCAGATAAATCAGGGGTGGTGAAACATAGCACCATAAATAAGGCTAAAAAGGGCGTTGACCATAATATCCACGGGCGAAACTTGCCCCAGCGAGTATTAGTACGATCGGCAATCATGCCCATAATGATATCGGTAACGCCATCAGATAAACGCACCACTAAAAATAGCATAGCGGCAGCGGCAGCCGTTAGACCAAAAGTGTCGGTATAAAACACCGCTAAGTAAGCTAAAGCGCCGCGCCAAACTAAATTAGCGGCAGCATCGCCCGTGGCATAACCTACTTTTTCATAAAAGGGAATTTTAGTCATTTGCTTTCCTATCATTTAGCTTGTAATCATTTGGGCAAAAAAATCGGCTTATCTATTTGTTATCTATTACTTATTAGGGCTTTATAAGCAAGTCCGCTGGCTTTGACTGTTCTTATTTGCGTGTCGTAATCGACATAAACAATGCCAAAGCGTTTTAAATAACCTTCAGCCCATTCAAAGTTGTCCATTAAACTCCAAGCAAAGTAGCCATTAACTTGTACACCTTGTTCGATAGCATCATGCACTGCATTAAGGTGGTTTTGATAATAATCTATTCGGTCTACATCATTTACTACACCAGCAACTAGTTTATCAGCCATTGCCGCACCATTTTCAGTGATGTAGATAGGTGGAAGTGAGTATTTTTCATTGAGTGATACCAATAATTCAGTAAAGGCTTTTGGATAAATTTCCCAACCTATATCGGTTCTAGGCTCGGGGGCATCTATTTGAAAAAAGTGCTCATCAGTATCTGCGCGGTAAATAGAGCGGGTATAGAAGTTAACCCCTAAAAAGTCCATAGGGTGAGTAATTATTTCCATATCCCCCTCAAGTACTTCAGGGTGATGTTCAGTTGGTAATTGCGCCATTATTTCTGGATATTCACCGTCAAATAACGGTTTGATATACCACTGATTGAAATAATCATCAGCAAAAGCCGTAGCTTTTATGTCTGCTAAGGAATTAGACTCTGGGTAGCAAGGCGTGAAGTTTAGTACTATACCATTTTTGCTATTAGGACTATTTTTTTCTAGTACTTGCATAGCTAAACCATGGGCAAGTAATAGATGGTGAGCAGCTTTCTTACCAAACTCTTTACCGACAATACCGGGAGCATGAATGCCGGCTTCATAACCTAAAAAGGCACTGCAAAAAGGTTCGTTGAGCGTAGCATAGGAATAAACCCTATCGCCAAAAGCTGTTGAAATTAAGTCCGCGTAATCTCTAAATTTATAAGCGGTTGCTCTATTTAACCAACCACCGTTATCTTCAAGGTATTGTGGTAGATCCCAATGATAAAGCGTGACAAAAGCTTTAATGTTTTTAGATTTCAAGGTATCTAAAATATTTAGGTAATAAGCGACACCTTCTTGATTTAAATCACCAGACTCTGTGATTACTCGCGGCCATGAAATTGATAGTCGGTAAGCATCAACACCTAAAGACTCTATTAAATCAATATCTTGTTGCCAAAGATTGTAATGATCACAGGCAACTAAGCCATTTGAACCATCAATGACTTTACCTGCGGTATCACAAAATGTGTCCCAGATACATGGTAGGCGATTATTTGCTCCGCCCTCTATCTGAAATGAAGCTGTTGCTACACCATAAATGAAACCTTGTGATAACATTTTAGATTGAGCGGGTAGAGTAAGTTTGACAGTCATTAACTTTATACCTATGTCTTTAAGCCAACTGAGTTTGGCTATTATCTTAATTTTATTTTTATCTAAGCAATTACATAAATACTTGATAAAAACTCTAGTCTGTTTATTAATATAACCATGTAAGCGCTTACATTTAGATTAGTGTTTTCTGTGCTTAAGGTCAACATATTTCAGTTTGATTTAGCTGAGTTATCTATAAGGTATTGAAATGTATTTGGTTATTCGTTTGTGGTGATGTGTGATTCTGTAACGTATGGCTGCTAAAACAATACCTTACTTGTTTAATAATGTAATGATTAATCAAGATCCTAATGAAAGTGTTGCCATTAAGTCGTTAGGCTTTATTACCAAGCAAGCCGCTATTGATATGTACTACGTCAATTCTCCTCATAGCAGCCTTAATTATATAAGTCCTTTTAGCAATGTGGCTTGCAATAAAAGGAGCTTTTCAATCTTATTCTTTACTGATTTTGATCGAACTGTGCATCTAACTTTAATTCATTAAAGGGATTTAAAAAGCTTGAAAAATATTGTTGGGTAGTTTTAAATAGAAAATGAAAGCGCTTACATCTTGGTGGTTTTATTATTTATTTAAATATTAATAGAGGAAATTATGGCTTCATTTTCAAATACAGGTGTTTCATCACCCATAACTGGTGAGGCACATGATGTCGACTACCGCTTCGCGCTAACTTCGTTAACGTCTTTATTTTTCATGTGGGGCTTTATCACTTGTTTGAATGATATTTTAATCCCGCACTTAAAAGGTGTATTTGATTTATCTTATAGTCAGGCCATGTTGGTACAGTTTTGTTTTTTTGGCGCTTACTTTATTGTTTCATTGCCCTCAGGCGCAATTGTTAAAAAGCTAGGTTATCAAAAAGGTATTGTTTTAGGGCTTGTGATAGCCGCCGTTGGTTGCTTATGCTTTTATCCCGCAGCAACTATGCACAGCTACCCAGTATTCTTGATGGCATTATTTATACTTGCCAGTGGTATTACCTTATTACAAGTATCAGCTAATCCTTACGTCAGTATGCTAGGCGATGCTAAAACGGCTTCATCTCGTTTAACCATGACGCAAGCTTTTAATGCCTTAGGTACTACTGTAGCGCCATTTTTTGGCGCCTTGTTGATTTTAAATGAAGCGTCGGATGCACTATCTGCCCGAGCGTCAGCAGAAGCAGTACAAATGCCTTATGTTTTTCTCGCTGCCATGTTATTGGCACTTGCCGCAATTTTTTCTTGGTTAAAATTACCTAACTTGTCACCTGTTGAGGAAGAAGAAAAACCTCAAGACGAAGTGAGTGGTAGTGCTTGGCAATACCGTCATTTGGTACTCGGCGCTGTCGGTATTTTCGTTTATGTGGGTGCTGAAGTCTCCATTGGTAGCTTTTTAGTTAGCTTCTTTGCTGATCCTAATATAGCCGGTCTAGAAGAGTCGCAAGCGGCTAAATATATCGCGTATTATTGGGGCGGTGCCATGGTGGGTCGCTTTATCGGTGCAGCCGTTATGCAAAAAATTGCTGCGGGCAAAGTATTATGTTTTAACGCAACGCTAGCTGTTATATTAATTTTAGTGGCTGTTTTCTCTTCGGGTACGCTTGCCATGGTGGCAATTTTACTGGTTGGCTTATGTAATTCAATTATGTTCCCAACAATTTTCAGTTTAGCTATTCAAGGTTTAGGCAAACATACCAGTCAAGCTTCAGGTATTTTATGTTTAGCTATTGTTGGTGGAGCAATTATTCCACTTGTTCAAGGACTGCTAGCTGACACTGTAGGTGTGCAACCTGCGTTTATCTTACCTATATTTTGCTATTTCTTTATCGTCTATTACGGTCTATCTGGCAGTAAAGTCAAAGCGATTGGCAAGTAAACACTGATTCACTCTTTTCCTACAGATTGAATATTTATTATTAAAATAAATAAGAAACTACATAATGATAAAAAATATAAAACTTACTTATAGTGCTAGAGTCTGCATACTTTGCTTGGCTGTAATATCTGTACTTGTTGGCTGTAATGGCAATAAACAAGAGGCTGCAGAGACATCATCTCAACTAGCAGTAGCATCAACAAATATTGGCATTTGGCCAAAACTTGATATAGCGGTTAAAGCGGATGCCGATATTGAAGAAAAAGTCGCATCTTTACTGGCGACAATGACGCTTGAGCAAAAAGTGGCGCAAATGATCCAACCAGAAATACGCGATATCACGGTAGAAGATATGCGTAAATATGGCTTTGGCTCATACTTAAACGGCGGTGGCGCTTTTCCTAATAATGATAAACATGCTACCCCAAGTGATTGGGTTAACTTAGCCGAAGCTATGTACCAAGCATCAATCGATGACAGTTTAGATGGCAATAGTATTCCTACTATGTGGGGCACAGATGCGGTGCACGGACATAATAATGTTATTGGTGCCACCTTGTTTCCTCATAATATTGCTTTAGGGGCAACAAATAATCCAGATCTGATTGAGAAAATTGCCGCTATCACGGCTACAGAAGTGATGGTCACTGGCATTGATTGGGTTTTTGCACCAACGGTTGCCGTAGTGCGGGATGATCGTTGGGGAAGAACCTATGAAGGTTACTCTGAAGATCCTGAGATCGTTAGAGAGTATTCTGCTGCCATAGTCAAAGGTTTGCAGGGTGCTGCAGACAAAGACTTCCTTGGTGACAATCGTGTTATTAGTACAATAAAACACTTTATCGGCGACGGTGGTACTGAAGGTGGTGACGATCAAGGAAACAACCTTTCATCAGAGCCAGAATTATTTGATATTCATGCTCAAGGTTACGTTGGCGGTTTAACTGCTGGCGCGCAATCAGTTATGGCATCTTTTAATAGCTGGCACGGCAGCAAGATTCATGGCAATAAATACCTAATTACTGATGTGTTAAAAGGTAAAATGGGCTTTGATGGTTTTGTTGTTGGTGACTGGAATGGTCATGGACAGGTCAAAGGTTGCTCAAACGAAAGTTGTGCACAAGCGATAAATGCCGGCTTAGATATTTTTATGGTGCCAACGGATGCATGGAAACCGCTGTATGAAAATACTATTGCACAAGCCAACAGTGGCGAAATTGCGCAAACACGTATTGATGATGCCGTCAGTAGAATTCTGCGAGTTAAATTTAGAGCTGGGCTTTTTGATAAACCCAGCCCAGTAAATAGAGCTTTATCAGGAAAAATACATTTAATTGGCGCTATTGAGCACAGAGAAGTTGCCCGACAAGCGGTAAGAGAGTCGTTAGTTTTACTTAAAAATAAAGGCAATATCTTACCTTTGTCAGCCCAGCAAAATATTCTAGTGGCCGGCGATGGTGCTGATAATATTGGCAAGCAATCAGGTGGCTGGACTATTACTTGGCAAGGCACCAATAACTTTAATAATGACTTCCCTGGTGGTAGCTCTATTTATCAGGGGATTGAGCAACAGGTGAAAGCACAAGGTGGTAGTGTTGAACTCAATGTTGATGGACATTATAAAAATAAGCCTGATGTCGCTATTGTTGTTTTTGGTGAAGAGCCTTATGCCGAAGGGGTAGGTGATATAGAAAACCTAGAATACCAACAAGGTGTTAAACAAGACCTTGCCTTGTTAAAGCGGCTTAAAGCCGATGGTATTAAGGTCGTTTCTCTGTTTATTAGTGGTCGTCCATTGTGGGTTAATGCGGAGCTGAATGCCTCTGATGCGTTTGTCGTGGTATGGCTACCTGGCTCAGAAGGTGTGGCTGTAGCTGATGTCCTTTTTAGCAAAGAAAACGGTGACTTTAACTATGATTTTACCGGTAATTTATCTTACTCTTGGCCAGCAACTGCTAGTCAAACTAAGGTCAATCGTTTTGATGAAGACTATCAGCCGTTATTGCCTTATGGTTTTGGTTTAAACTATGGTGAGCCGAATGTCTTAGCAGATGATTTAAACGTTATTAATGAGAACACCACGGAAAGTTTAGCCAGTATTACCTTGTTTGAAAGCTCGGTAAAATCACCATGGAAAATGATGATTTCTGATAGCCATGCTACCAGCACTATGACCAGTAGTATCATTGAAAATAAAGCGTTATATTTGCGTTCTATCGATAGAGATGTGCAAGAAGATGCCAGAAGAGCATTATTTAATGGCTCAGAAAAAGGCCAGCTTGCTTTTACCAGTAGTTCTGCCACTGATCTATCACCCTATGGCGAAGCGAATTCGACCCTAGAGCTAACGGTGCGTTTGACGGAAAGGCAAAACTTAGCAGAGCAACAGGGCGTTTATTTAGCAATGCTTTGTGGAGAGCAGTGCCAAGGTAAAGTTAATATAACAAAGCAACTGTCATTATTAGAGGTTAACCAATGGCACACTCTGAATATCGACTTAAATTGTTTTGTAAAAAGTGGCGCTGATCTGAGTAGCATTCTTAGTCCATTTTCATTGCAGACAGCAGCACCATTAAACATAGATTTCACAGATATCTATATTCGACCTGATAACCTCGAACAAGCGACTATTTCTTGTCAGTAATCATTATGTCGTCGTAGTAATTAAGTCAGCTGAATATGTATTGCTCATCTTCAGCTGATTTTTATTAGTCTCATTTATTTCATTGCCTCATCAAACAGAGAGTCAGTTAGTCAGCTTGATGGGGTAATAAAATCAACCATCAACCAGCTCGCTTGTTCAATAATAATTATCCGCATCAATATTGCTGCTGGTAAAATTCATAATAAGCTGGACTGTCATCAATAATCAAGGTTAGTTACCCTTGTTATGGCTGTTGGAAGTATCGTGATTTCCCTTGATTTTTTGTCAGGCTTTACCTTGCTCATTGGCAACATCTGTTTTACTTAGAACGACTATATGCTTTCACAACTCGATGAAATACTTGGCGGAATAAATAATTTAAAGTTTCAACTGCTAAATTCTATTGTTCAAAATGTTAAATCCAGCTTCTCAAAAGCTAAGCTGACTATAATTAAGTGATGAATACTCTTAAAGTAGTCTGTTTTGTGCTTTGTTTCTCGGTTATGTATGCTTCGGCTGCCACGATGAAGGTTTGTATTGATCACTATCCCCCTTTACAGATCCTTACAGGTGAACCTAGAGGTGAAAGTATTGAAGTATTAGAAGTATTAGCAACATTGCTTGGTCATGATGTTGAGTATATACCTGGCCCTAATTTTGCTCGTTGTTTACGGATGTTAGAGTTAGGGCAAGTTGATGTTTTAGCAGGGCTAGTGGATGATCCTGCTAGGCGAACATTTGCTCATTTTGTACCTTATCAAGAGGATGATAGCTATATCTTTGTTAGTCGTATCGATACGACGGATATTGTTAGTTTTGGTGATTTAGAAAAGCATGTCGTTGGTATAACAAAACATACTAAGTACTTTAAAGAGTTTGAGTTTGCACAAGACATTAGTAAGGTGCTAATTAAGGATATTGCTACGGGCTTAAAAATGTTACTGCTCAAGCGTATTGATGTAATTGTTACCTCTGCGCCAATATTGCAAAGTATTCAAAATGAATTAGGTAATATAAATGATAAAATTAAGGTAAACCCTTATAGCTATAATACTTCGAGGCAACTCTGTTTTGGTTTTAGTAAAAAAAGTAAACTTATATTTACTGCCGATGATATATTTAAAATCAAACAGGCTGCTCAGCAACAAGTTTTCTCAAAAGCAATTGAACAATTTATTATTGCTAATCCTGAACTCTATTCTAATGCTGACCCCCTTCTCTAATAATGAGTAATAAGGCCAAGCTAATTGATTCTTGTATAACCTGAGATGACTTCCCCCCTATAGGACATAATGCATTATTTAGTTACTGATATTTGTCATTTTTAGCGTAAACAGCCAATGACAAAGACGATAAGAAGAGCGGAGCTTAATTTCATTGTCATGTTTTAGGCAAGCTATCAATAGAAAGAGATCTTGCTACTAATTTTCTATCCTAACTACGCAATCCTTAATAGATAAAAGCCTTGCTTAATTAAAATAATTGGTTTTAAATACCTTTTGGTGGAAGCGCTTACACTCCTGTTGGTTTATTTGCTTTATCGGCCATCTAAGTAGAGGCGTGGCAAGTAATCAAGATAAACAGCGCAATAAACAAGCCGTGAATATTTAGCTTGTTTATCCAATCAATGGATGACTATAGATGACATGTTTATTCATTTTATAGTTAAATCGTAAGGTGTATTCACGTACTTTTTTAGATGTGAAAATAATACCTGAGAGTGCTAAACAGGCGACCTATAGTTGCCAAAACTGACGAGTATCTTTTATGCGGAGGGAGCTATGAGTAAAGTCATTAAAAATATTGTTATCGTAGGTGGTGGCACAGCGGGTTGGTTAACCGCGGGTGTGATTGCCGCAGAGCATAATTCAAAGTCTGCATCGGGTTTGCAAGTAACGTTAATAGAGTCGCCTGAAGTTAATACCGTTGGTGTGGGTGAGGGTACTTGGCCAACCATGCGAGAAACCTTAGATAAAATTGGCATAGATGAAACTGATCTGTTTAGAGAATGTGAAGCCTCTTTTAAACAAGGTGCAAAATTTTCCAAGTGGGTTACCGGCGCTGAAGACGACTATTATTATCACCCGTTAGTATTACCTCAAGGTTATACCAAAACAGACCTGGTTTTCCCTTGGCAAAAACATCGAGGCGAAATTTCATTTGCTGATGCCGTCAGTTATCAAGGCCATATTTGTGAACAAGGCCGTGCACCTAAACTCATTTCAACACCTGAATATGCAGGTATAGCAAATTATGCTTATCATCTTAATGCCGTTAAATTAGGTCAGTTTTTGCGAAAACACTGTATTGAAAAACTAGGCGTTAAACATGTTGTTGACCATGTAACTGAAATAAACTCAGCGGACAATGGTGATATTGCCTCAGTAGTAACAAAAGAGCATGGTGATATTACTGGTGATTTATTTATTGATTGCTCAGGTTTTTCTTCAATATTATTAGGAAAACACTTTAGGGTTCCATTTATTAGCAAAAAGCACATATTATTTAATGATACGGCCTTGGCTGTGCAAGTGCCTTATCCTGACGGAAATAGCGCTATTGCTTCGCATACTATATCAACAGCGCAAAGCTCAGGCTGGATTTGGGATATAGGTTTACCTTCAAGAAGAGGGGTAGGTTATGTTTACTCAAGCGAACATACCAATGAAAAAGATGCTGAAAGTGAGCTACGCGCTTATATTGAATCTTCTATTGGCAAAGCTGAAACAGATAAACTTAACATAAGAAAAATTAGCTTTAATCCCGGACATAGAGAAAAGTTCTGGCATAAAAACTGTGTAGCCATCGGCATGGCTTCGGGGTTTTTAGAGCCACTTGAAGCTTCTGCTTTAGTTTTAGTTGAGCTAGCGGCAGCTAAAATAAGTCGTGAAATGCCAGCAACACGCGAAACCATGGACATAGTCGCCAAACGTTATAATAAACAATTCCTCTATCGTTGGCAGCGCATTATAGAATTTTTAAAACTGCACTATATTTTAACTAAAAGAACCGACTCTGCTTATTGGCGAGATAATTGTAATGCTGAAACGATCCCCGAAAGTCTGCAAGAGTTATTAACCTTATGGAAACATCAGCCCCCAGGGCCGCAAGACTTCCACCATGTTGAAGAGGTTTTTCCTTCTTCAAGTTGGCAATATGTGCTTTATGGCATGGGCTTTGAAACCAAAAAAAATGAAGTGTCATGCAAGTTTGTCAATGAAGAAATGGCGCATCAATTTTTTAGTGAAAATGCTGAACTTACTAAAAAGTACTTATCGGCTTTACCCAGTAATAGAGAGTTAATTGATAAAATTAAACAGTATGGCATGCATAAGATTTAGAGGCTTTATTTATCATTGATGCTGACATTAGAATAAAAATATAACCAGTATTACGCTATATATTCAGCGGAGCAAAACTGGCTTAATTCCTTCAGATAAGTAACATTAGATAAATAATAGAGTTATTCCCATAGTCTTGGTGATACTTAAGTAAGTACCAGTAAGACCATGTGGAGTAAAACTTCTACGCTATCAATTCTTTTCTATTCACACGTTAGTGGCTTGAACGACAATATTGGTCTAAGAAGGATTGATGTGAAGGTAGGTCTGCGACCGCCTTATCAATTGTTTGTCTTATATCGCTTAAGAATCTTTCGAGTTCGTGTGGCTTCATAATAGCGGCAATTTGATGATATTGTTCAGGATAAACACCTTGCCCCAACATTACTTGCGCCCATGAATCAACACGGAATAATTCGCCTTCAGAGGTGAAAATCCGTCCCGTTTCTTTGAATAAGTCTAATCTTTGTTTGAGTGAATCAGGTATTTCCATATTTTTACAGTACTGCCAAAACGGTGTGTCAGCTCTCTGGGTTGCATGGTAATGTAAAATAATAAAGTCTCGAATATGCTCAAGTTCAGTGGTGAGTTGTTGATTATATTCGTTAACAGCAGAAGGGCTTATGCCCTCGAAAGGAAATAGTCGAATTAGCCGTAAAACACCTGACATGATCAAATGGATACTGGTTGATTCCAATGGCTCTAAGAAGCCGCTAGATAAACCTAAAGCAACACAGTTTTTATTCCAACCTTTTCTTCTACGGCCAGTCTTAAACTTAATCACTCTTGGTTGGTTAATTGCCTCGCCTTCAATGTTATCCATCAATAAGGTTTTTGCATCATCATCAGCTAAGTACTTACTGCAAAACACTAAGCCATTACCTACTCTATGCTGTAATGGAATACGCCACTGCCAACCACTGTCTCGAGCGATAGAACGGGTGTAAGGCAAGGGTGCTGATACAGACTTTGTTTGTACGGCTACAGCACTGTCACAGGGTAACCAGTGTGACCAATCTTCATAACCAGTATGTAAGGCTTTTTCGATGAGTAAACCTACAAAACCAGTACAATCTATAAATAACTGACCTTCAATAACATTGCCATTGGCAAGTTGTAGTGATTTAATTTCACCCGTTTTACTATCTTTGGTTACGTCGATAATTTTACCTTCTATGCGTTTTACACCATGAGCCTCGGCAAATGTGCGTAAAAACTTTGCATAGAGAGTAGCGTCTAAATGATAGGAATAATTTAAGCCGCCTTTAGTCAGGGCGAATTTTTCAGCTTTAGCTGCTTGAATTTCAGGAGAGTAATGATCAAAGGCGAAGTCAATGTTGTTTCGTTTGCCGTGTAACCAAAAATGCTGAAACTCTCCAGCCCAACATTCTTTTCCTACACGGCCAAAACCATGCATATATTCATCATCGCCCTTTTTCCAGTTTTCAAAGTTAATACCTAATTTGAACGTTGCATGTGTTGCTTTCATGAAGGCTTGTTCATTGATCCCAAGTAGACGATGAAATGCAGTTAGGGTCGGGATTGCTGCTTCACCAACACCGACAGTAGCAATTTCGTCTGACTCCACTAAGGTGATATCAAAGGATTTACCTAACAACTTTGACAATGAGGCTGCTGACATCCAACCGGCAGTTCCGCCACCAGCAATAACTATTTTAGTAATTTTTTGATTATTCATTTAAACCTCAAAACATGTGTTGTCATTAACAGGTAAACTATTGCTTGTTTTTTAAGTCGACTAAGCGTTGAATATTGTCCAAAGAAGCGGTAATGAAATAGGCTACTCTTAATAAACCGGAGCTATGCAGCTCAGTCAAGGCATCACCACTGAGTAGGGAAAGCTTTTCTTCGTTTAGGGTATAATTGCCTTGCAGAGAAATTTTTTCACCATTGTTTAATTCAATATTTAAAGCAACAGGTTCAATTAAATCATTTTTCAAGAAAGCGGCAAACATTTCTTGGTTTAGTTGAGAGCCATCATGTAGTGTTTTTAATGATTGGTTTACTTGCACAAGATAAGGACTAGCCTGACCATCTTCTAAAAATATTGGCTCGCCACTTTTTTTGTTTACTCGAGGGTTGTCCATATCAATGGCAACTATCGGCAGCTTAACCTTTTCCCCGTTTTCTTCTTTTTCTTCAAAACCAATAATGAAAGGGCCTTTATTAATCATCGCCGGGATATAGCTGGCTTGCCAACCGTTATTAATATATTGGTTCTCACCAGCAACTAAACCAAGCAATACCACACTTTGAAACTGACCTGTTTCAGGGTTTTTAATAAATAGAATAGGGTAGTCACGTTGTGCTGCTTTAATTTCGTTAGGGAATATTAAGGCACTGTTAATTTTTTCTGAAAATTCATCGTCAAAATGAGTGATAACTTTAACGTCTTTGTGGTTTTTATTATCGAGGATGTCGTGATTAGCCATGGAAATTCCTATAGATGAATGTTTCTTAATAAAGGTTTTTATTTGTTTTTAGATGTAGCTATTTTTTAACAATTTTAAGTAATGATTCATTATTTCAATTGGTATTACTGTAGTTAAAATGAATGTTTTATAAAAGCATCTGGGAGAAGATCACTTTATAAAAAATTATCTAGGCTTTTCTTGTTCTTCTCGGTGCTGAGTATTTATATCCTAAATAAAAATAAACCGCCAAATTTTTAGGCTTAGCGGTTTATTTAGACATACTTATTAGGTGACTCTTAATTATTAGCTAAGAGCTTATATTCGTATAACTTAGAAAGTATAACGAAGACCTAACTCATAACGTGCATCCCATTCTTCAGCAAAAGTTAGCTGGTTAGCTGTTCGACCATGTTTACGCGGGTCTTCACCAGTAATGTTTATGCCTGCAAATGACATTGAGAACTGCTCGGTTACTTGATAACCAACACTGAAATCAATTTGTGAGTACTCTTCAGTAAACTCAGGCTCATTTGCATAAATTGCCGCATCGTTTAAGAATTCGTCACGCCAGTTATAAGCAATACGTGCTGAGAAACCTTCCATTTCATATAACAACACTAAGTTAGCCGTGTCACTTAAACCAAGTAAAGCAAACTGGGTATCTGTAGCTGTTAAATCAAACTCTATATCGCCATTAACAAGGGTATAGTTTGCTTGGAAGCCAAAGCCACTATCGCCAAAGAAATGCTGCACCGCGAATTCCATACCATCAATTACTGCACTTTTGTTGTTCGTTGGTGATTGTGATAAAAAGCTCATTAATGGATCGTCGCTGTTAGCGAAAACATCGACTTCTTTTTCATAGTAGTTATCGGTATGACCGTTAGCATAAATTGTTTCACCTAACTGAGTCGCCGCAACTTGTGAGAATAAGGTTGTTTCGTTAACGTTAATACCAGCGGTATTTAAATCCTCAATCGCTTGTAAAGCTCTTGGGCCGGCACTTGGATCTCTTAAACCATAATAATCACTGACAACCGGTGCATTACCGATAAATTTATCAACATCTTTTCTGAAATAACCCGCAGAAACATAACTGGTATCGTCAAAATACCATTCCATTGAAATATCAATGTTAGTTGATTCTAATGGCACCAGTGATGCGCTACCGCTACTTGCCGAGCCATTTAGTTCATTAAGCACTGTTGGTGCCCCAGGGCCGCCGGTAATACTTACAGCATTACTTAATTGGCCGTAAGTAGGACGAGCAATTGTTTGACTAAATGATGCACGGGCTTTGACGTCCGGTGTTAAGTCAATATCAAAATCGATATTCGGTAAGAAGTGACTATAAGAGTTTGACTCACTACGCAGTTGAGCATCAACAAAGGCACCTTGATCTACGATAAAGTCATTATTACTTACCCAGCGTACCGCGGTTGGTGCAGCAATATTAGCCGTTGAAGTAGATTTAGTATCTTCATAACGTACACCTACAGAGACGTTGTAAGGCAAGTCAGAGATGTAACCTGAGTAAGAGACTTTTACATAAGCCGCGGTAACATCTTCTTGGATACGACGGTCAGTTGCAAGGGCTGTATCACGTGCTAAATCTAAGCCATAAATAGGCGCTGCCCAATTGGCTAATGCAATAGCATCGCCACGGAAAGCTTGTGTCCAACCAGTCGTTTTATAATCGTCTAAAGAGTCATTAAAATCGATAGCATCTAACATAGAGGCAGGAATTTCACCGGGGTTGTTTACACCCCAATCACCCATGGATTGGTTAGTACTTGATTGAGTTGAGTGGTTATCCATTTCTCTTGATTCAATACCGAAATCGATTTGACCATCTTCAAATTCCCAGTTTCCGTCGATACGAATTTGAGTAATGTCATTGGTATTATAAGCATGAGACTTTTGGTAAATAGAGGTACCAAGATCGCTAACGTCAAATGCATTGTTACAGTTTAAACCAATGCGAGCATCACAATCGTCGAAACCAACATGGATTGCCGGAATACCTGAGGCGCCATAAGTCGCACCCTGTTGTGCTAAAATGTTAGAACCAATACCAACAGTGACATCATTACCATAGCTTGATAATGGTGATGACTCAGAAGAAGAGTCGTTATAATCAAACGCTAAGGTTAAATCATCATTAACTTCCCAAACTAAGTTCAAGCCAATAGAGTCATCTTCGGTGATTGAATTACGATATTTTTGTTTTGTGGCAATATCACGAGGTGCTTGTTCTCTTTTATCTTCACGGTAAATTAAAGGTGAAGGGTTTAAACCATCAGTAAAAGTGATATCACTTTTATAGTCAGACATCCAAATAGATAACTCAGTACCCTGTTGCTCTTGCTCTAACTTAGAATAAGTATAATCAAAAGTCGCGGTAAGAGTCTCTATAGGGCGATATTGTAATGTTAGTTGCGCGTTAGTACGTTCACGTTGACGATCCCATAAACGGTAACCAAGATCTGAAGGAAGGGCATAGTTTTCACCCATACCCGGAGCATTATTTAATTGCGTAGGGGCTCCTGGAGAAGTCGCAGGCACCATATCAGGCACTGTCCCGTCATATACACCGTTACGCCATTGAGCAACAACGGCTTGTGTTGAACTACTATCACGTTGAGAAAAGCTACCTGTGAAAGAAGCACCAAACATCTCATCTTCATCGGTCCAACTTAATAAGCCAGAAATTTCAGGTGTTACTTGGTCACTGTAATCACGAACACCATCTCTTACTGAGGTGTCCATCATTGCTTTACCACCGATGCTGGCAATAAAGCCTGGGTTATCAAGTGGTTTAGCTGTATTAATGTTAATGGTTGCACCAATACCGCCACTTGCAGCAGCAGCATTAGCTGTTTTGTATATTTCTACCGACTTAACCGCATCAGAAGCAAGATTTTGGAAATCAAAAGCTCTGTTATCAGAAGCACCGCCACCGTCAGGTAAGGTAGATGAAGCCATAAGGCGGCCATTTAAGGTAACCATATTATACTGAGGACCAAAGCCACGAACTGTTACTCGGCTACCTTCACCATTTGAACGGTCAATCGAAACACCGGTAATACGTTGTAAAGATTCGGCTAAGTTAGTATCAGGGAACTTACCGATATCCTCAGCAGAGATGGCATCGACGACACCCGTAGCATCACGCTTTAAACGCGTTGACTCTTTAATGCTTGAACGCATACCCGTTACTTCGATAACTTCGACGTCTGCTTTAGCTGATACTTCTTCTGCTGATACTGCAGGTAGCGCTGTTGCCCCAAGTATCAGTGATAAGCTCGTTGCAATTCTTGTTTTAGTAAATGTTTTCTGAATCATGTTATATCCCCAGTTTAGTGGATCACTTTATAATTATATGTATTGGTTAAGCGCTTACATTTTTATACGGAAAAATATAACAAATCGGTAATAAATGACAAGCTGTAATTTAATGTATCTATGTAAGCGCTTACATAAAAGGTAAATTATTAACGAAAATAGGTCAATAAATATTTCAAAGTAAATTAAAGTTTATACACTAAATGTATGAATGTTATACAGGCGCGTGCTTTATTTTTTTATCATAAACTTATGTTTTAATTGCGTTTAACTTTATATTAGCATTAGGTGTTAAAAATTATTATTGATAATAATACAAATACCAGTATATTTGTAAGCGCTTACATTTGTTGGCGTTTAAGCTAATAAAATTGTAATTAGTACCTTGGTATTTTCCCTGCGTGAATGTAATTTTTGGTAATGACAGTGAACCTAATAATGATAAAAAATATAAAACAAACTCAACATAATTTAGGCCCAAACTCTGGTCCGAATTCTGGCCTGAGCTTAGGCGAAAAAGTAGGTTATGCCTGCGGCGATGTCGCATCAAACTTTTATTGGCGTGTCTTTGATGTATTCCTCTTTATCTTTTATACCGATGTTTTTGGCTTATCAGCAGCTGCCGTCGGTACCATGATGCTGGTGACTCGGCTTATTGATGCCTTTTCTGATCCGCTAATGGGCGCAATCGCCGATAGAACTAATACTCGTTTTGGTAAATTTAGGCCCTATTTACTCTGGGGTATTATCCCTATGATTGCCGCAGGGGTACTTACTTTTACCGTGCCTGATGTCAGTGATGGCAATAAATTAATTTGGGCCTATGGCACTTACATCTTTATGATGTTGGCATACACCTTTATAAATGTGCCCTACGGAGCCTTACTCGGTGTGGTTACGGGTGACAGTCAACAAAGAACTACCTTAACAAGCTTCCGTTTTATTGGTGCTTTTTCTGGTGGCAGTCTTGTTGCTTTTATGACGCCTGAATTGGTAAATTACTTAGGGCAGGGTGATGAAGCACTTGGTTGGCAGCTTACTATGCTTACTTATGGTTTAGTTTCAGCGGTACTTTTTGTTATTACCTTTTTATCAACCACTGAGCGTATATCTCCACCAGCACAGCAAAAAACACCGGTATTACAAGATTTAAAAGATTTGACGCAGAATACCCCTTGGAAGATTCTTTTTGTTTTAGCACTTATCATCATGATGACTATCTCATTAAGAGGCAGCAGCGGAACTTTCTATTTTAAATATTATGTTGAACGTCCGGATTTAATTGGTAGCTTCGCCATGGCTTACATGATTGCTTTAGCCATTGGTGCAGCGTCTACGCCTTTATTGACCAAGTTCATTGATAAGCGCCGTTTGTTAATGATACTAATGACTATTGTCGCAGCGCTATCACTCATTTTCTACTTTGTGCCAAAGGACAACATTACCTCGATGTTTACCTTGCAGATACTCATTGGCTTAGCACTGGGACCAAAATCGCCGTTAGTTTTTTCTATGTATGCAGATACTGCAGATTTCTCGCAATGGCATACGGGCAGACGGGCCACTGCGATGATATTTTCCGCTGCTGCATTTGCACAAAAACTCGGTGGTGCCCTTGCGGGCGCTATGATTGGCTGGACGCTGGCTTCATTAGGTTATATTGCCAACCAGGTGCAAACGGTTACATCTCAAGATGGCATTGTGTTATTGATGACCTTGCTGCCGGCTATTTTTGCCGCCATTGCCGTGCCGGTAATTTATTTTTATCCGTTAGATGATCAGCAGTTGAAGAAGTTGCAAGGTGAGTTAATTACCCAGGAAAAAATAGCAAGGGAAGAGTTAGCGGAGCAAGAATTAGCGCAGCAAAAACTAACTAAAAATGAAAAACCTAATGCGACTGATGAGCAAACAGGAGCCGTTAATGCCTAAGTCACCTTTGATTAAGTCTCCTCTAGCCAAGCAGCCTTTGATCTCTATAGATAACGCTGTTGATGGTCATAGTAAAATAAAACTAAACAGCCCAACCGAATTACCTAATGCGACCGGTTTTTTATGGAACCGCGCCATGGTCATGCAAGTTAATTGTCGAGGTTATGTCAATTCACAGTTCATGCAGCCTGAGCCCGCAAAATACTCTTACGCGCCGAACATGGAAGCTAAAAGTTTTATTCAACCCGAACATAGTTATTTTAGCCATCACCCCGGACGATTTTTCTACCTTAAAGATGAAGACAGTGGTGAAATTATTTCACTGCCCTATGAACCAATGCGGGTTGAACTCGATAAATTCTCTTTTGAACTCGGCAATAGTGATATTGCTTGGTCAATTGAACACAGTGGCTTGCAGATAAATATCAAAGTAACTTTAACCAAAGATGATTTAGTTGAATGTTGGTCTTTTTCGGTGCTTAACTTAACTGAGCGGCTAAGAAATATTAGTATTTACCCGTATTTTACTATTGGCTATATGTCGTGGATGAATCAATCAGCTACTTATGATAAAGCGTTAAATGCCATTGTGGCAAATAGTGTAACCCCTTATCAAAAAGTGACAGATTACTTTAAAAACAAGCAGTTTAAAGACAAAACTTTCTTTCTTAGTGATACTCGCCCTACGGCGTGGCATGCTAATCAAAAGGTTTTTGAAGGCGAAGGCGGCTTACATAATCCCAGTGCCTTACAAGCTGAGCTTTTAGAAAATGTTGATGCACGTTATGAAACTCCGGTTGCAGTAATGCAGTTTCAGCAGCAGTTATTAGCCAGTGAGCGAAAAACCTATCAATTTTTATTTGGTCCGGCAAAAGATGAAGCCGAAATCGCGATAATTAAAGAAAAATACTTGGGGTATAAGCAGAGAAGCCAAGCAGAGCAGTGCTATCGTGATTACCTTAATCAAGGTAAAGCCTGTTTAACCATTAACAGTGACAATGGCAATGGCAATGGTAGCGGAAATAAAGGCTTTGATAACTTTAATAACTTTGTTAATCATTGGCTGCCAAGGCAGATGTTTTATCATGGCGATGTTAATCGCTTAAGTACTGACCCTCAAACTAGAAACTATATTCAAGATAATATGGGCATGGCTTTTATTGATAGCGATACCACTCGGCAAGCTTATATCTTAGCGGTATCTCAGCAAGCCATTAGCGGTGCTATGCCAGAAGGGGTTTTGCTGCATCAAGATGCAGAGCTTAAATATATTAATCAGGTGCCGCATGCTGATCATGGGGTTTGGTTACCTATCTGCCTGTCGGTTTATTTAAACGAAACTGCTGATGTCAGTTTACTCAGTGAAATGATAGCTTTTGCCGATTCAGAGCAAGAGCAATCTTTTTCTTGCCATATCGAGTTAGCTTTAGATTACCTTATTAATGCCACCGATCATCGTGGTTTAAGTTTTATAGAGCAAGGCGATTGGTGCGATCCGATGAATATGGTTGGTTATCAAGGTAAAGGAGTATCTAGCTGGTTATCATTAGCAACGGCCTACGCATTAACGACTTGGTGTGACCTTTGCAATGAATACGACATTAATATTAGCCAACAAAAATATGATGAATATCGCTTTGCTGCCAAAGCAATTAATAACGCGGTAAATGAACACTTGTGGCATGGACAGTGGTTTGCCCGTGGCATTACCGATGATGGTCGTGTTTTTGGAACTGATGAAGAGGCAGAGGGCAAGATATTTCTTAATCCACAGAGTTGGGCCATGCTCAGTGGCGCGGCAAATGAGCAACAACAAATAGCTATGGTTTCGGCAATATCAAAACAGTTAACAACACCGCAAGGGGTGATGATGCTGGCGCCTAGTTATACCGCCATGGTGGAAGATATTGGTCGTATTACCCAAAAACATCCAGGCGTATCTGAAAATGGCTCAGTCTATAACCACGCGGCAATATTTTATATTTACGCCCTTTATCAAGCTGGACAAAATAACTTAGCTTTTGACTTGCTCAGTAAAATGCTGCCATCCCTTGAAAATGCCCAAAGAACCGGGCAGTTACCAATTTATGTGCCTAATTATTATCGCGGTGCTTACTATCAATTTCCTAAACAAGCCGGTCGCTCGAGTCATTTATTTAATACCGGTACCATCTCTTGGTTATATCGTTGTTTAGTAGAAGAGTTGTGCGGCTTAAAGGGCTGTGCTCGTGGTTTGCAGATAGCGCCTAAGTTGCCATCAGAGATTAAAAATTTATCAGGTCAACGGCTATTTAGGCGAGCAATTATCGATTTCACTATTGAGCAAAGCAGTGATGTGAACGCAGTAGAAATTTCACTCAACAAGCAAAGCATATCAGGTAATATCCTGACAAATTTGCAAGCAGGTCAGCACTATAACTTGCAAGTGAAGGTACCAGTAACCGAGGCGGACGTCATAGCAGGCAAGAACAATCCTAAGGAGGAGGAAATTCAGGGAGGCCAATGGCATGATTAAATCAGCGCAGTTGCAGTTATCACCACCACGATTATTTATTATTATGGGGGTGAGTGGTACTGGAAAGTCTACTTTAGCCAAGCAAATGGCCGATGAGTTTGGCTATGTTTTTGTTGATGCCGATGATTTTCATAGTGAACAAGCTAAAAAACATATGGCCGCTAACCAGCCACTTACTGATGAAATGAGGCAACCTTGGTTAAGCTCAATTTTAAGTCATTTACATTCACTATATCAGCAAGAGAAATCGGTAGTACTGGCTTATTCAGGATTAAAATCTGCACATAGAGATTTATTTCGAGCTTCGTGTTTTAGGTGTCATTTTTTCTGTTTAATGGGTGATAAAGCTATTATTACTAAGCGAGTTACTCAGCGGCAAGGCCACTTCTTTTCCCCTGATTTACTCGATAGTCAGCTTGCAGCTATGGAGTTCCCCCAAGATGATGAAGTCGACGTAAATATAATTAATATCGATAGACCTTTTTTACGGGTAGCAAATGAAATAAATAACATAGTTAAAGAAATAGTGGAGCTAGAGAACAATGATTAGATTGGTAAATTTACTAACAGTGTTAGTGGTGATAGTGATGTTAACTACAGTGGATGCCAATGCATTTACCGTTACTGCGATTGATGTTGATATTGATAAACGTGCCCTTGAGGCTAAAAAAGTAAAAGAAATAATGACTATGGACGGCATTGCCAATGAGGCCAGCTGGCAATTAGCAAGCTGGCAACCAATAGACCAGTTAATCTTAGGCACTATGCCAAGCAAAGAGGACTTTTTTGGTCGATTTAAAATAATGTGGGATGATCAACAGTTATATTTGTTGGTAGAAATCACTGATGATATTTTATTCGATCAACAAGCCGATCCGCGTCATCTATATTGGGATGATGATTGTTTAGAAATATTTATTGATGAAGATGGATCCGGTGGTAACCATCAGTTCAATTTTAATGCTTTTGCCTACCATGTTTCCTTGGATAATCAGGCAGTCGATATCGGCGAAAAAAATGCCTACGGCTCGGATAACTTTGTCTTGTTAAATGATCATATCAGTAGCTCGTGGCGACGTAATGAAAATTCACCCAATAAAGTTATTTGGGAGCTGGCGGTGCGAGTTTATGACGATAGCTTCTCTATGCAATTGCCAACACAAGTGACAAAGCCCATGCAAAAGAAAAAGCCACAGCCAGTAAAATTGTTAGCAGGAAAAAAGTTCGGTTTCATGTTGGCTTATTGTGATAACGAT
>NZ_JABSOV010000036.1 GCF_013215345.1 Colwellia sp.
CGTTAACAGGCTGTGGCTCAATTGGAACCTACACCGAAAGTCACGCTGATACGCAAGTGGAATTTTATGAATACAGTGCTAATACCGATCATTATCTTAACCAGCAAGCGAGCTTAAAAGTGGCTCAAACAGGTTTGGTTTCAGGCAGTACCTTATTGTATGCCGCGCAGGGTGATAGTTCAGTGTTTAATACGGGGCAGTTGAGCTCTACGGTAGTTTATCTATTATGGATAAATGAGTCTGAAGTCGATGAAGTTGAGTTTGCCATTAATAAATACCGTCATTGGCAAGCGCAACTTATGCCTGATAATTACTTAACCATTGAGCCAGTAAATGAGTATGTTTCAGAGTGGATGAATGGGGGGGTACTTTTAAGTTTGGTTTATTCAACTCCAAGCAAGGAAAGCCATTTTTAAGTGTCTGCTATGAATTTACTGAAGCCAGTACTTGTACTTATATGATTGATGAACAAAGCGTTGAACTTTTATCCAATGATTTACATAAGTTTAAACAGTATTTATTTGAGCAGGTAAGCTGAAGCTACTTTGTCGCTAACGCCTTAGCAGCTTGCTCATAAATCAGAACTAAAAACTATAAATAAGTACCACAGATGTTTCAGTATTTAAATTCTCTTTATCATCATCAACCTTGGAATTGTAATCGATGACAAAGTTGACCTTAAGTTGTAGTGAATCAATCAATTTACTGGTAATTGAACTTTCGGCTTTGTAAATGCTGTTTTGTCCTACTTCGATGGCATGTTTAACAGTGAAGGACTGTTTAAATTCAATGTGTTCATTTATTTTTTTTATGTAATTCGCTTGCGCCTGTAAAATTAGCGTGTCCTGCGTTTTACTTGTCAGGCCCGCTGTCTTTTCTTCTGTGGTAACTTGGGTAACATCCCTTTTAAAACCGGGACCAATATCGGCATCAAAACTTGTAGTTTTATTTTCAAACCAGCGACGTCCCCAGCCAGTCGACATGGAAGCTTGTGAGTCAAAACCAGAAAAACGGTTTTCTTCATAAAAGACACTACCATAGATGTAGTTTTGGTTAGCTGCATCAAGCGTGTAGTTAGTTTGCGAAGAAATACTCCACTTTTGATCTGTTGTTTCTAATTCTTTGTGAAGTTCATCGTCGCTGATTTGTGTTTCAGTTTCTGTTTTTTTTACCAGTAAATCAAAAATAAAGAAACTGCGCCACAGACCCCTTTCAAAACGTAGATCTAAGCCCGTTTTAATATCTGCACTGCGGGTATTACCGGTTAAATAGAGGAAACCAAATTGCGCTGAGGCGGTAAATAAAGTGCCAGACGAGGGCTGTTGTGACTCATCTGCTTTTTCAAGACTAAACAGTATGTCGGAGGCATCAGCTGAGCTGGACTCTGTTGATTGCTCTTGAGCGTGAGACAGTGTCGGTAAGGCACAATAAAGGACGAAAATGGGGAGTAGAATAAAGCGATTAAACATCTTGAACTAATTACTTACTAAAAATGGACCGTTGATATATTAAATGATTATACCTAAGTCGCTTATTATTTTCGAGCATAAAAAAAGAGCCGAAGCCCTTTTTATGTAACTAGTTGGTATCAGTAAGGTTACTTAATGATAGCTTTTAACTCGCCACTTTGGTAACGATCGAACATGCCATCAAGACTTATTGGCTTGATTTTACTCGCATTACCGGCAGTGTTAAATGCTTCATAACGTGCTTTACAAATGTCATACATAGCATTCGTTGATACTTGTAAAAATTTACGAGGATCAAATTCACTAGGGTTTTGTGCTAAAAATCGACGAACAGCACCAGTAGAAGCAAGCCGTAAATCAGTATCTATATTGATTTTACGTACACCATGTTTAATGCCTTGTTGAATTTGCGCAACAGGTACACCATAAGTCTCAGGTATTTTTCCGCCAAATTCGTTAATAACAGCCAACCATTCTTGTGGAACTGATGAAGAGCCGTGCATTACTAAGTGAGTATGTGGTATACGTTGGTGAATTGCTTTAATGCGGTCAATCGCTAAAATATCGTCTGTAGGTGGACGAGTAAATTTATAAGCACCATGAGAAGTACCACAAGCAATTGCCAGCGCATCTACTTGAGTTTTGTTGACAAAATCAGCAGCTTCTTCAGGGTCAGTTAACATTTGTTCTTTTGTTAAAATACCTTCTGCGCCAACGCCGTCTTCTTCACCAGCCATGCCAGTTTCAAGAGAGCCTAAGCAACCTAATTCACCTTCAACAGAAACACCACAAGCGTGTGCCATTTCAACAGTGCGACGAGTTACTTCAACATTGTACTCATAACTACTTGGTGTTTTACCGTCATCCATTAATGAGCCATCCATCATTACTGATGAAAAACCTAGTTGGATAGAGCGTTGACAAATAGTAGGAGAAGTACCGTGATCTTGGTGCATAACTACTGGGATATTTGGAAACTCTTCAATAGCCGCTAGAATTAAGTGGCGTAAAAAAGGTGCGCCAGCATATTTTCTTGCACCAGCAGATGCTTGCATGATAACAGGGCTATCAGTATCACTAGCGGCAAGCATAATTGCGCGTACTTGCTCTAAATTATTGACGTTAAATGCTGGAATACCGTATTCAAATTCTGCCGCATGATCGAGCATTTGGCGCATTGAAATTAAAGCCATTTACTTACTCCTAGATAAGTTTTGTTGCTAAGGTTGAAAGTTTTTATTTTGATAACAGAATTATAGCAAATAGACCGCTTATCTTACAGAATAAATTTGTTTAAGTTGTCTTTTTAGCGGTAATGGTTATTAAAATTGTATTTTGTTCGAATATTACAAGATTTATTTGTAATTAAGGCTGTTTTAGTACGGTTTTAAAGTTTCTAATGGTAAGTTTACTACACTATTATAGCAAAAAGTTTCGTTATTGTTTCAGTTTATTCTGATTTGATTTCGTTTTGAGGGTCGTTTGCTCAAATAACTTTCGTTTATCTTGTTATTTTCGTTGGTTTTACTTTTTTTATTGGGCTAGATCGTACATTAAACATAAAAAAACGAGCAACTTAAATAAGGTGCTCGTTTTTATTTTTACCGCTTACTAATAGTTAACCATGATTGAGTAACTTTAGTAAGGAGCTATGTGTAACTTACTTTTAGAAGTAACTATGCTTTAGCGCGTTGCTCTAGTATTTCTACAGCGGGTAATTTTTTACCTTCTAGGAACTCTAAGAAAGCACCACCACCGGTAGAGATATAAGAAATTTTATCAGCAATACCATATTTATCAACAGCAGCTAAGGTATCACCACCACCTGCAATTGAGAAAGCTGAGCTATCGGCAATTGCTTGGGCAATCACTTTAGTGCCTTCACCGAACTTATCAAATTCAAATACGCCAACAGGTCCGTTCCAAACTATAGTACCGGCGTTAGCAATAATTTCAGTTAATGTTTTTGCTGTCTCAGGACCTATATCAAAAATCATTTCATCAGCTGTGACTTCATTAACTGGTTTTAATGTCGCTGATGCCGTTGGAGAAAATTCAGTGGCAACAACTACATCAGTAGGCACAGGAATACTACCATTATTGGCTTGCGCTTCTTTAGTTAAACGTGTTGCTTCTGCAACCAAATCGGCTTCATATAATGACTTGCCGACATTATGGCCTTCAGCGGCAATAAAAGTATTGGCGATGCCACCACCGACGATAAGCTGATCAACAATGCCAGCTAAAGAGTCAAGTACAGTCAATTTAGTGGATACTTTAGAACCACCAACAATAGCAACAAATGGACGAGCTGGATTGTCTAAAGCTTTACCTAAAGCCTCTAATTCACCTGTAAGTAATGGGCCAGCACAAGCTGTATCAGCAAACTTTGCTACGCCGTGAGTACTTGCATGGGCGCGATGAGCAGTGCCAAAAGCATCCATAACAAATACATCACATAATGCCGCTAATTTCTTAGCTAGGGCATCATCATTTTTCTTTTCGCCAACATTAAAGCGGATGTTTTCAAATACCACTAACTCACCAACAGAAACTTCAACACCGTCTAGGTAGTCAGTGACTAAACGTACTGGGTAATTTAACGCGGCACTTAAATAATCAGTAACAGGCTTTAATGAGAATTTCTCTTCAGGCTCACCTTCAGTAGGACGACCTAAATGTGACATTACCATCACTTTTGCACCTGACTCTAAAGCAAGCTTTAACGTAGGTAGTGCCGCACGTAAACGGGCATCTGAAGTGATTTTACCATCGGTTACCGGTACATTTAAGTCTTCACGAATTAACACGCGCTGATTAGCTAATGTTAGATCAGCCATTTTGATAATAGACATTGTGTCTCCTATTTTTACTGTCTGTAAATGATATTCAATATCTTGAAAAATATTGTCTTATTAATATTGTTTTACTAATGATTTTTATAAAAAAGTCACCTTTTATTTCAGGCGATTTTCTTTAATAATTTGTTAATTTCGCGCTTGGTACATTGCCATAGCAGTATCTAACATACGATTAGCAAAGCCCCATTCGTTGTCACACCAAATAAGCATTTTAACTAAGCGTTTGTGGCTAACACGGGTTTGATTACCATCAACGATGCAAGAGTGTGGGTCATGGTTAAAATCGACCGACACCAAAGGCTCTTCGGTATAAGCTAGAATGCCTGATAAATCTTGCTCCTTGCTAGCGGATATTATTGCTTGGTTGATGTCGTCAATGCTCACATCATTATTTACCGTAATACTTAAGTCCATGGCGGTAACATTGAGTGTTGGTACCCGTACGGCAATGGCCTCAAAGCGACCTTTAAATTTTGGCAATATTCGCTCAATACCCGCAGCCAGTTTAGTATCTACCGGTATGATTGATTGACTAGCCGCACGAGAGCGACGTAAGTCTTTATGGTAAGCATCAATAACTTGTTGATCATGCATTGATGAATGAATAGTAGTAATGGTACCACTTTCTACGCCAAAGGCTTCATCAATGACCTTAATCACTGGCACTATGCAGTTAGTAGTACAAGAGCCATTTGAGACAATACGATCATCTGAACTTAAGGTTTTATGATTAATACCATAGATAATGGTGGCGTCAATGTCTTGGCTACCAGGATGCGAGAATAAAACTTTTTTAGCGCCGCGGTTAATATGATTTAAACCGTCGGCTTGACTGCCATACTTGCCGGTACAATCAAGGACAATATCAATATCTTGTTGCTGCCAAGGTAGGCTATTTAAGCTACTGATATGGGTTAAGGTGACTTCATCGCCATCAATAACCAGTTGATTATCGTTTTGGCTAACCTCGAAAGGAAATCGACCATGGGTACTATCGTATTTTAATAGGTGAGCTATGCCGGAAGAAGGAGCTAATTCATTAATCGAAACAAGGGTGAATTGGTCTGTTTTGCCATTTTCATATAGCGCTCTTACTACACTGCGACCGATACGGCCAAAGCCATTAATGGCAATTCTTATTGTCATAATTCTACTACATTTTTACTGATGATTTTATACGATAACCTAAACGGTAACTTAGTGGTAATGAAACGCTAGTTTATGTGGTAACTGTTTAGAGGTAATAAATATAAGTACTGGCATAAGTACAGCCATAAGTATTATTGAATACTTATGGCTGCTTATTTACTTACATTAGCTAGTTATAGCTTGTTTACAGTGTTCACAACATTGTCTACTGTGAAGCCAAAGTGCTCAAGTAATACATTACCCGGAGCCGACTCACCAAATGTAGTCATACCAACAACCGCACCACTAAGACCTACGTATTTAGCCCAAAAATCAACATGTGCCGCTTCAATAGCAACACGTTTGGTTACGCTCATAGGTAAAATAGCTTCTTTATACTCGCTGCTTTGCTTATCAAAAACATTCGTTGACGGCATAGAAACAACACGTACTTTTTTACCTTGCTCAGTTAATGCTGTTGCCGCGTTAACCGCTAAAGCAACTTCAGAGCCTGTTGCCATTAAAATAACATCAGGTGTGCCAGCACAATCAACAAGTACATAAGCACCTTTTTCAATAGCACTTACTTGCTCTTGGGTACGAGTCATTGCGGGTAAACCTTGGCGTGAAAAGATTAAAGCGGTTGGCGCTTTTTGACTTTGCACAGCAGCTTTCCAAGCAACAGCCGACTCAGTCGCGTCACATGGGCGCCACGTCGTTAAGTTTGGCGTGGTTCTTAAGTTGGTTAATTGCTCAATAGGTTGATGCGTTGGACCATCTTCACCTTGACCGATAGAGTCATGGGTATAAACAAAGATATTTTGAATGCCCATCAATGCCGACATGCGTATAGCATTACGTGCATATTCCATAAACATCATGAAAGTTGCGCCGTAGTTTACAAAACCGCCGTGCAATGAAATACCATTCATAATACTACTCATGCCAAACTCACGCACGCCGTAGAAGATGTAGTTACCCGCTGGATCTTTTTCAATACCTTTAGAGCCAGACCATAAGGTTAGGTTAGAGCCGGCTAAATCAGCTGAACCACCTAACATTTCAGGTAATACACTACCAAAAGCTTCGATAGCATTTTGTGATGCTTTACGCGTAGCAATGTTCTCACTACTTTCGTGACACTGTTGAATAAAAGCGTTAGCTTTTTCTTCAAATTCTGCCGGTAATTCACCTTTAATCACACGACGTTCATATTCACTAGCAAGTTCAGGGTGCGCTACTTTATAAGCGGCAAACTTTTCATCCCAGCTAACTTGGCTTGCTTGGCCTTTTTCTTTTCTATTCCATTGTGCGTATACGTCACTTGGAATATCAAAAGGTTCATGTGACCAATTTAAGAATTCACGTGTTGCGGCAATTTCTTCATCACCTAATGGTGCACCGTGACAATTATGAGTACCTGATTTATTTGGTGAGCCAAAACCAATGATAGTTTTACAACAAATCATGCTTGGCTTGTCAGTCACTAATTTAGCGGCTTCAATAGCGTGAGTGATTGCTTGTGGGTCATGACCATCAATAGAAATAACATGCCAGCCGTACGCTTCGAAACGGGCAGGAGTATTGTCGGTAAACCAACCTTCAACTTCACCATCGATAGAAATACCGTTGTCATCCCAAAAAGCGATTAACTTACCTAAACCTAAAGTGCCGGCAAGCGAACAAGACTCATGAGAGAGACCTTCCATTAAACAACCATCGCCCAAGAAGCAATAAGTGAAATGGTCAACAATATCGTGGTCTTCACGGTTAAATTGTGCCGCTAAAGTTTTTTCAGCAATCGCCATACCAACAGCATTGGCAATACCAGCGCCTAATGGACCTGTAGTTGTCTCAACACCAGGGGTGTAACCGTACTCTGGGTGACCTGGGGTTTTTGAGTGCAATTGACGGAAGTTTTTTAAATCTTCAATAGATAAATCGTAACCCGATAAATGTAATAAAGAATAAATAAGCATTGAGCCATGGCCGTTTGATAAAATAAAACGATCGCGGTCGGCCCAGTTAGGGTCGGTTGGATTATGCTTTAAAAAGTCACGCCATAATACTTCGGCAATATCTGCCATACCCATAGGGGCACCAGGGTGTCCTGATTTTGCTTTTTGTACGGCATCCATACTTAATACACGGATAGCATTTGCTAGCTCTTGACGCGATGACATAATAGCTCCAGATCTTATAGTCTTGAAAGAATAAAAATTGCGCGTATTTTCGCTCACCAAAGCACGTAGCGCAAATTATATTATGCTATTTTTTATATTATTTTGTATCCCAGTTAATTATTCAGATAATATAGTGCTAGTATCGGTTGAAACCTATATCAATATTTACAAAAAATTAACGGATTAACTCTGCCACTCTTGAATAATATCCTATGATGCAATTTCACTTACCGCGTTTCTTTATTTCTGCCATCTTATACCTTGCTACTTGTTTTGGTGCGGTATGGCTTATCAATCCGCAATCGCTGGTAAACTTTGTCGGCCCCTCTGCGGCACTTGTTAGTGGTTTACTGCTTATTTGGGGCATCACGCCACTTATTGCGGTATTACTGGTCACGCCAATATTGGCATTTGGCCTGAATTATTATCTTCATTTTGATGCCAATATCGCGGTGATGAGCATAGCCTTGCTCGCTATTATTTTGCAGGGATTCTGGACCAAACAGCTGGTTTTTCGCTTTGTTCATTATAAAAAGTGGTTAATATCTAGAAAGCACTTATTCTTCTTTTTACTGCGTATTGGCCCCATTGCCAGCTTAGTCTCAGCCAGCGCAGTGTTAGTTATTTCAATGCTTGATAACCAAGTGATGCAAGGTACTTTTTTCTATACCTTTATTAATACTTGGTCGGCAAGCATGCTGGTGGCGGTATTTTTTATTCCCTTATTGTTACTGGCAAAAAACGCCGAACAGCTCAAATTAACTAAACGACTTTTTGTTAGCTTTACTTCAGTCTTAGGCTGTTTGGCTATTTTATTATTGTTGAAAACCTCTCAGTATGAACAACAAAGCTATAGAGAAGCATTGTTCAAACAATCAAAAGTAGATATAGAGCGTTTAATACTTGCTGAAGTGACTGGCGTAGTTAACCAAATTAATAGCCTTTCGGCCTTCTTCAAAGCCAGCGACTACGTATCATTATCTGAATTTAACTTGTTTAGTGAAAGTATTTTTAACCAAAATTCGAGTGTCAGGGCGTTAGAGTGGGCACCGATTGTAGCTTTGAACCAGCGAGAAAAATTTGAACAGAAAAGTTCAGTTATGCTGCAGCAAGACTTTCAAATTAGAGAGCGTCTCGCCAATGGAAAAGTGGCTTTAGCTCAACCTCGTAGCCAATATGCTCCTTTGTATTATATATACCCACAACAGGGTAATCAGGCTGCTTTAGGTTTAGATGTTTATAGTAACCCCCTGCATGTACTGTCTATGCAAAAAGTTATTGATAGTGAACAGGTCATTGCCAGCGCCCCCATTTCCTTAGTGCAAGATGAACAGGCCAGGCCAGGCATGCTATTTAGTAATGCTATTTTTTCACTATCAGAAGATAACAAAGCGGCAAAGCTTACTGGGCAAAATAAGCTATCGATAATCAAAGCAGATAAGTTATTAGGTTTTGTCGTGGCCGTGGTGCAATTCGATGATTTTTTTCACCAGTTAGCAAGGAAAAGAGAGCAAGAGGTTAGCTTTTTTATTCAAGACGTCTCAAGTCACCAAACCTTTACTTTATTCGGACAGACGTTGCCTACGGCCAATAGGTATACTGAAATCATTAATATGGAGGTGTTTTCTCGACATTGGCAAATTAATATCGCAGAAAAGCAACCTTGGTTTAGTCAAGCTAAGAGCTGGCAAGCATGGGCTGTGCTTATTGCGGGTACGTTTGGTGCTTTATTATTTCAAATGCTGGTATTGATGATGGCTGCCTATTCAAGTGAGCTCGGTCAGCAAGTTGATATTAAAACCCGAGCGCTTATTTTAGCGAAAGAAAGCTCAGATAAAAAAAGTTTAGCTAAAAGTAATTTTTTACAGACCTTAAATCAAGAGTTACGTTTGCCATTACTCGCCATGAAAGCATGTGTTGAGCAATTAAAGAAAAAAGGTATCAATAACAAGCAGGTTACAGGTATAAGCCATGCGGGTAGTAATGTTGCTTTATTGTTAGATACCATGATGGACTTATCTGATATCGAATCAGGTAAGATCATTGCCAAAGCAGACTGTTTTGATTTTTATGGTTTTTTACAGCGCACTGAATCGGTATTTAAAGCCAGTAATGCTTACGAAGGTAAATCAATTTTTTTCCTGATTGATGACAGTGTGCCTCATTATATCAACAGTGATGAACTCTATATTCAAAAATTATTACATGCCATAGTTGATAGTGCCCATAAGCTACTGAAATCAGATGATTTACGTTTATCTATTAAGTTGCATAAACACAAGCTTGCAGACGCTAGTTTGTTTTTTACCATAACGTCTCAAAATGCGGCAATGGTCAATGTGAGCGAGCAAGTATTTGCTCAGCAAAATCATGATGAATTATCCGCTAACAGTACGACAATGGCCATGGCGGTTAAATATAGTCACTTGTTAGGAGGAGATACTACTTTAGCCGCGCTAAGCTCTGGTGCTGGCGTATTAAGCGCTTCAATTAGAGTGATTATTTCGTCAATAGAACAACAAGAAGCTCAGCAAGGTTTAACATTTGATATCATTGATTAATTTGTTTCTTATTTAATTGATAATTGAGAGAATTATTTAATTAATTCTTTAGCTAAAGAAAATACTTGTAAATAAAAAAGTAATGGTTTAGTGTCGTTGCACCTGCTCATAAATAGTACAAATTAATAATAAATCAAGCAGGCAGTTATATAGGTAAAACAATGAATAATTCATCCTCGCGAGGGTTTAAGTTAACAACTGTGATATTTGCTGTATTAATCATGGCTGTTAGTGCAATGCTGAGTGGTAACTCAGTCGCTGATGACATGGATGTAGAAATAACGCAATCTGATGAGTAGCTAAATCGCTAGTCATTTAATTGCCAAGGAAAATTGAAGCTCCACCACTGGTTTAAACACAGTGCTGGGGCTTTTTTCGTTTTTAGAGGTTATTTTTTAGAGATTATGTAGTGCACATGAGGTTTGCCGCTGTGTTGCTAATAAAGCGATAAATGCTTATTCGCGGGGGCAATTAATTGCAAACTGGCGTCTCCACCGGGACTCGAACCCAGAGCAGCGGCTTAGGAGGCCGCAGTTTTATCCAGTTAAACTATGGAGACATAGTGCTAAGGTAGCTATTTTACTCATATTTCTTATGCTTTGTTAATGTTTTTATTAAATTTTTATGCAAACTAGCTTGCCTAACTCCTTTTAAAAGGAAGTTATCTAGTAGATAGCGTGATCTTTATACATTTTTCTTAGTCAGCTACATTTCATTTGCTCTGTTTTACCTAGCTATTAAAAAACGCAAACAGCTGTAAAAGTGATGCCGTAAAATAAACACCTTTTAAAATAAATAAACTTTTTCCAAACTATTTTGCTGACCCGCGCTACTTTATAATTGAATTCAAATAACAATGAAGCTTATGTTAGCGAGTTACCTAACTAAAATGCTAATAACAAATAATAGGAGCCTGTGTGTTTGAAAGAAGCGATGAAACGCTCATAGCGCAAGCGTTACAAGGAAAGAAATCAGCCTGGTTAACATTGGTAAAGCGTTATGAGAAAAACATCTATAACTACGCTTTACGTATGGTGAATAACCCCGCAGATGCTATGGACTTAATGCAGGATGTTTTCATCGCATTATTTCGTAATTTATCGAAATTTAGAGGAGAGTGCCCCTTTAAAAGTTGGCTGTTTAAAATTGCTCATTACCGCTGCCTTGAGTTTTACCGACGCAAGCGGCCGATGCAATCACTTGACGATGTGCCAGAGCAAGAAGACGAGCAATCGGTATGTCTAGAAAAGGACTTGTTTTTAAAGCAACAAAGCAGTGCGCTAATACAAGCAATGCAGCATTTACCGGTAAAGCAAAAGCTGGTAGTGGAATTAAAGTTTTTTCAGCAGTGTACTTTTGAAGATATCAGTCAGCAACTTGGCATATCAACCAATACGGCAAAGTCGCAATTATATAGCGCACTCGAAAAATTAAAATCGCACTTAACCAATGAGTTAGTAGGAAAAGAAGAGGTGGAGTATGTCTGAAACAAAATCAGCTAATGCTCAAATGAGTAAAGGTGATAGAGCATTATTTAGCGAAAGTATTGCCGAGCAAGCAAGTGTTGAAATAGAGCAAGACGTGCCAGATTGGCACAGAGCACAAGCATTTGAACAGCACTTTTCAACCGGTAAAAGCAGTCAGGGTAAAGCTATTAACTGGGGCATGTGGTTTGGTGTGCCGGCGTTATCCATGGCGTGTTCGGCTTTTGCTCTTACTGTGGTGATGAGCTTTATACAGGGTAAAGAACTTGATCAACAAGCATTTTCTCAACAAATTACGGCCTTAATTGAGCAACAAGTTCAACAAAAAGTCACTGCACAATTGGCTAATCAGTCAATAAATCAGTCAAGCAGTAACAATAATGTTGATATCGAAGCTTTGATAAACCTAAAATTACGCGAATTTGCCGCTGAGCAACAAGTTATGTTAGCTAATTATCGTGCCGATATGAGCACGCAGCAGCAGAGCAATAATCTCGCTTTAGCCAGTTATGTGATTGGTGCCTCGAGAAAAGAACGTAAAGAAGATATCAGTGACTTTATCAGCTTTATTAATGCCCAGCGAAAAGATGAACAGTTAACTCAGAAAATTAAATTTCAGCAACTTGAACGTGAAATTGGTTTTCAAAAGCTTGGTTTAGCGCAAGGTGGCAACACACATACTAACTCGGCTAAGCCTATTAACTACAAGGGCTAAGTTGTTAAAAAGTGAATTGTTAGCAAACCAACTAAATTAAGAAAATACCGGGACTATCCTTAGAGGGGAAAACTTATGATGAAATTAACAAGCTTAATCGTAAAAGCACAAACGCGAGGCTCAGTAGCTAAGGCAAAATCAAGTACTAAAGCTAAGTCTAAAAGAACAGCGAAGGTTGCACTGCTCGGATCAGCTTTACTACTAGCCTTTGGCGCACAAGCAGCAGATAAGAATTATGATAATTTGCACAAGCAATTAAATATTATGAATGACATCATGATGTCATCGGCAAAAACGTCGCAGAATTCACGTCAGTCCTTGATTCGCTCAATCGATAGTGTTTACCTGCAAGGTCAAGGCGCTATTTTTACCATCAACTCTGCTCATGGTGGCTCTTCACATCGTCAGTTTTTTCAAATGGTAGCGCCAGTAGCGCCAAAAGCTCGAATAGCAGCTTTAGCTCCTGTAGCACCAGTAAGTGCTGTTGACAGAATTGTTTTTGCTAATGAAGACTTTGTCATTGACTTTGAAGATCATGAAGATGAATTTGAACGCGTGATTGAAATTTTTGAGCAACAACGAGAAGGGGCTAGAGAGCTGCGTAGTGAAGAGCGTGAAATTGCCTATGAAATGCGTGATGTTGCTCGCCAACAAAAAGATATTGAATACCAGCTACATCGTGCGGAAAAAAGTGCTCAGGTTGCGTTAACTGCAGAGCTCAATAAGCTTAAAGTAGAGCGTATTGCTTTGAATAACAATAAAAAACAGCTTGAACAAAAGGTCACTCAATTAAATAAACAGCGACAACAGCAAAAACTTGCGCAAGACAAAGCCAGATCAGCACACTTTTCTGCACTTAATAACAGTTTAGTGGAAACGCTATGCCTATACGGTAATGGCTTACAAGCAATACCTAATAAAGAGCATGTTAGTTTAATTATTAAAGACGCGGGTAATAAGCAGAGTCGTGGTTATAAAGATCAAATATTAGTATTTAATAAAAAAGATATTAATGCTTGTGCTAACAGTAAACTAACCGCGAAAAAACTATTAGCTAAAGCCAAGCAGTACCAGTTCTAATTAAGCTAGCTAAACTCTAGGTAATTAAGCTTTGCGGCAGCTAAGTTAAGCGTAACCTAGCCAGGTTTACCTAAGTTACGGTGAATTTTGAAGCCATAAATAGCGTAATGAATATGCGCTATTTATGGCTTTTTATATGGAATTAAATAGATATACTTAAATTAGTTATTCACTTATTACCTCTTAATTATCTTTTAATAGCCTTTAAATAGCTTTTAGAGCTCAGCAAAACTTTCTAAAATGACGATAAAAAATAACACTGTGTAAATGTACAGCCTCCCAGTGTTGTATGGCGCTAATGCTTATAGTGCCGTAATTAATATTATTACTAAAGGTACGGCTAATACAGCAGCTTAAAGGCTTTGCGCTAGTAAGTTAGCAAGGAATTAAGTAGTATGCCTTTTTTCAAGTAAGCAAATTTTAAGGGTGTTACTAAATGAGTAAGTTTTTATTACTAGCCATTGTTATTGGACTTTTTGTGTTCTTCATTATGCGTCAAAATAGCAATAAAGCAGCGGCTCAAGTTAATATAAAATTAGGCAGTGAGTTTTTAGCGGCTAATAAAAGTGAGGAAGGGGTAATCGAAACGGCTTCTGGCTTACAATATAAAGTGCTAACTCAGGGCGATGGCACTGAACACCCAAGCGCTTCGTCGAAAGTTAAAGTGCATTACCATGGTACTTTACTTGATGGCAGTGTATTTGATAGTTCTGTTGAGCGAGGCGCGCCAATTAGCTTTGGCTTAAATCAAGTGATTAAAGGCTGGACTGAAGGTGTTCAACTTATGGTTGTGGGCGAGAAAACACGCTTTTATATTCCATCAAACTTAGGCTACGGTAATAAGCCGGCGGGCAAAATAGGCCCAGGTGCATTATTAATTTTTGATGTTGAGTTATTGGCAATAAACTAAGCCAAATATTATTAAAAAATACTGAAAATAAAAGCCCGTTTAGTCAGACTAAACGGGCTTTTTTATTGCCAGATTGAGAGTTAATTAAGCAGCCAAGTCGCTAGCTATTAGCTACTTAATCAGTTACCTCATTAGATCAGTCATTAAATAACATCTTTGTTAATAGTATCTCAATTCTCGTACTTTTCCCCAGAACACCCGGTATGAGAAGACGGTATAGCTGAAAATCACGGGCACTACTATGATCACTCCCCATAATAAAAAGCTTAAAGATTCAGGCGCTGCTGCGGTTTCCCAAATGGTTAATTTACCCGGTACTATATAAGGGAAAAAACTAAAGGCTAAACCAAAAAAGCACAAAGCAAATATAACAACAGCAGCAACAAAAGGTCGCCAACAGCCTTTATCATTTATCGCAGGTAATTTTTTCAACTGTAATAAGCTGTAAACAAATAAGGCAAAACACAATAGTGGTAAAGGCAATATGTATAGCGTGGTTGGCCAAGCAAACCATTTAGCAAAAACATCAGGGTTAATTAATGGATTTACCGCTGACACGGCTACTATGCCGATAAAACAAATAAGCCCGGCCTGTTTAGCCCAACGAACCGCTTGTACTTGTAATGCGCCTTCGGTTTTCATGATCAGCCAACATGCACCAATATAGGCATAAGCAGCAGCAACACCTAATGCGCTGAGTAAGCTAAAGGCATAAGCTGCTAGCGAGTCTTCAAAGCTCATAACATACATGCCTAGCATATAACCTTGGCTCATGGCCGCAAGTAATGAACCGACTTTAAATACCTTGTTCCAGGTTGGTTTATGGCTAAATGCTGCTTTGGCTCTGAAATCAAAAGCGACCCCGCGAAGTACCAAGCTAATTAATAATACCGCCGTGGGTAAATAGAGCTCTTTAAAAATGTGGCTATGGGCTGATGGGAAAGCAATTAACAACAAGCCAATAGCCAAGACAAGCCAGGTTTCATTGGCATCCCAAAAAGGGCCAATAGATGCAATCATGGTATCGCTATCATCTTTTTGTGAAAGTGGTAGCAATATACCAACACCTAAATCAAAGCCATCTAATATGGCGTACAACAATATCGAAAAGCCCATTAGCGCAACAAATATTACGGCCAGTGAATTAGCTTCAAACATTATCATTCTCCTTGGTATTCGGTGACTGGTTTGTTGAGTGAGCTATTGCTGGGTGAAGCACAGGTTTAACTCTCTCATCATCGGTGATTTCTTCAATTTCAACCGCACGTCTTGCCATGGTAAATAGTGTGTGTAAATACGCGGTCATTAACACTGCATATAAAGTGAGGTACATGGCGAGAGATAAAGCGACATTACCAGATGCTATCGTGGTAGCTGCATCTTTAACGGTTAAAATACCGGTAACTAACCAAGGTTGTCGTCCTATTTCAGTAACATACCAGCCTGCTAATGTTGCTACCCAGCCAGAGAAACTCATGGCCACCAATACTCTTAATAACCATGTTGGCAAAGGTTTATCGCGCCAAAGCTGTATTCGGCTAAACCAAGAGATGGTTAGCATTAACATACCAATGCCAACCATTATACGAAAAGCAAAAAATACTGGCGCTACGGGTGGGTGATTGCCTTCAAATTCATTTAAACCTTTTATTTCGCCATCAAAGTCATGGGTTAAAATGAAACTGGCCATTTTGGGTATGGCTATTTCAAAGTGATTGGTTCTTTTTTCTTCATCAGGTATAGCGAACAGTAACAGCGGTACACCTTTTTCGGTATGCCAGATACCTTCCATGGCGGCAATTTTTTGTGGTTGATGTTCAAGTGTATTCAAACCGTGTAAATCGCCAAGAAAAATTTGTACCGGTGTTAAAACCATAGCGACAGTTAAGGCTATTTTTAAGGTAAGTTTAGGTGCTTGTTTATCATCACCCTTGAGTAATCTATAAGCACTAATGCCGGCGATTAAAAAGGCGGCGGTTAAGCCCGAGGCAATAACCATATGTGATAAACGATAAGGAAATGAGGGGTTAAAAATAATCGCTAACCAATCTACCGGAAAAGCAACACCATCACGCATTTCGTGACCTTGTGGAGTGTGCATCCAAGAGTTAAGCGCCAAAATCCAAAAGGCGGACAAGGTAGTACCTATGGCGACAATTAAGGTAGATAAAGTATGTACTCTAGCGGAAACTCTTTTTATGCCAAATAACATAACACCAAGAAAACCCGCTTCGAGAAAAAAGGCGGTTAATACTTCGTAGCCCAATAAGGGGCCGGCAATATTACCAACGGTTTCCATAAATTTGGGCCAGTTAGTACCAAACTGAAATGACATGGTAATGCCGGTAACTACACCAATAGCAAAGGTGAGAGCAAATATTTTTACCCAAAATCGATAGGCGCGCATCCATACGGGTTCACCGGTTTGATCAAAGCGTAATTTGAAAAAAAACAAAAACCAACTTAACGCTATGGTGATTGCTGGAAAAAGAATATGAAAACTTATATTGGCGGCAAATTGAATGCGGGACAGCATTAGGGTTTCAAGCATAATAGACTCCGTTAGCTTATTACTTACACAGGCGGTAATAAGCGGTCTGTAAATTGAGAAAGTTTAGTAAGTTAATAATTCAGTAATTAATTAAATAAAGCAGAAAGTAAAAAAAACACTTAAAAAAGGTTAAGCTCATGCTTAACCGTTACTTGATTAGTTGATTAATTTATCTTTAAAATTGAGTATTTTGCTTACGCCAGAGCCTAGTTTCATCAGCGTATTAAGATTATCAGGGCTCATGCTTTGTAATTCTCCTGCCCAATGAGTGATAGTTTCTAGCAAGTCATGAATTTCATGCATCTGTTTTTGTGCATATTCTTCTTGTTGATTAGCGGGCTCATTTAATAAGTTATCGCGCAGTAGTGACAGTGTTGGATCTACTTCGCGTTTACGGCGCTCTTCAAATACCCGAGTTGCCATCTCCCAAATAGAACCCGCAGGAGAGTAATACTCTTTTCTGTCTTTAGGTTTATGCTGAACCTGAACTAAACGCCAGGATTGCAGCTCTTTAATGCCCATGCTGACATTGCCGCGAGAGATCTTTAGCGCTTCAGATATTTGTATCGCACTAAGCGGCTCTTCAATAATAATTAGTAAGCCATACATTTGGCCAACAGTGCGATTAAAGCCCCAACGGCTGCCCATTTCACCACAATGCATAACGAAAGATTCTATTTTTGAAGTAAGTATCATATGTTTGTTCTGAAGTTTCAGTAATTTCTGAAAGTTTAAACTTATGTTGATATAGATCAAGGGTTAATTGGTTTTATTTTGTGCTGTATTTGTTTGGTAAATAATAAATATAATTATATGAAAAGGATATGTCGACATAAGTCGTTGTTATATTTTAATTAAATTATTATATCTATTAAATGTTAACTAACATTGGCAGTATTACAGGGGGAGGTGTTTTAACAAAGTGAAAAATAGTGATAATGGCTAAAATGAATGAGCTTTAAAAAATAAGGAGTAAAACTCAGTCGTTAAAAGTCAGTAGTTAAAATTGACTCAGTATTATTTCAGGCAAAAAAAAACATGTCTAAATGACATGTTTTTAACAAGAGTTTAGTAGGTTTAAAAAACTAGACTAATAAATCCTGAATATTTACTAAGTCTTTTTTACCTTTGATGATTTCATCAGGTGTTAAGCCCGATAATTCATGTGGGAATACTAACCATTCATCAGAGGTATGAATAAAGTAATCAGGGGCAAAGTCTACTTTTGAATTTTGCGGTTTATACCAAGGGCAAGCAGTACGCACATCCAGTGGCATGTTGTTACGCATATTTTTCTTTAACTGCTTAATTAAGGCTTGGATGCTTCGACCTGAATCAAATACGTCATCAACAATTAATAGACCATCGCTGGCGTTAGCATTTTCGATAATGTAATGCAGGCCGTGAACCTTAATTTCTTTACTTTGCTGGTTGATACCATAATAAGACGAAGTACGAACGGCAATATGATCAGTTTCTACACCTTTAAAGTCGAAGTATTCTTGCACAGCGATACCAATAGGTGCACCACCACGCCAAATACCGACGATAAATTGTGGGCGAAAGCCATCTTCAAATACTTTGGCGGCTACACGAAACGAATCTTCTAATAATTCTTGTGCGGTAATAAAACGTTTTTCCATTGCCGAGGAAACCTTTGTTGAAAAATTAATAAGCGCTAATTATAACCTGACTGTAGAAAATAGTGTACCGATTACCAAGATTAAAATATGACAAAAGTGCTGAAACGAAATTATGCCTTATTAACAAATGCATAAGAGTGAGCTTTAGGGCAGGGGCGGAAGGTAGGCGGTTAAAGATAATACTACTTATGTTTGAGGGAAGAATATTACCGGTATATTTGTTATATGTATCCCCTTCGTTAACCACTAGCTAGTGGATAACGTTCATAGGTAGTTTTACTTATGTGTGGCTTACCTTTATAAGACAATAAATCGATTAAACTGCTAATGTGTTAAATTTCTGTTTGACCTTAGAGTATACTCCAAGCTTTATAATGTAATATATTAGTTAGGTGAGCGCTGTTAAAGCGTTAAATAAGGGATATATCATGTATAGAATTGGTGAACTGGCAGACAAGTTATCGGTATCGACAGATACGCTAAGGTATTATGAAAAACATAAACTTTTAGCTGCGACCAGTCGTGCAGATAATGGTTACCGTTTATATAATGAAGAAGCGCTTCGAGTCATGCAGTTTATTATACGTGCGAAAGGTGTAGGTTTTAGTTTAAATGAAATCAATGATTTACTATCCATTAAAATTGATAAAGCCAGTCATAGTTGTGCGGATGTAAAGTCATTCACCGAGCAAAAGCTTACCCAAGTGAATGATAAAATAGCTGAGCTGCAGTGTTTTAAAGGCTCACTGGAGTTATTAGTTGCAGCTTGTTGTGGCGGCGAAGAAGAAGCGACCCACTGTTCCATTTTATCTGCACTGGAGAATGTCGATGCTATTAATAAGTAATTTTTGGGAGTTATTTGTCCTTTCTGCTCCTTGGTTGATGTTAGGTTTGTTGATCGCGGGCATAATAAATGTCTATCTACCCAAGGATTTCCTCAATAAACACTTAGGCAGTGATGGTCTGCTTACCACAATAAAAGCAGCGCTAATTGGCGCACCTATGCCACTTTGCTCATGCGGTGTTATCCCTGCTGCTTTAGGGTTGAGGCGTGCGGGCGCTTCGAAAAGTGCAACGACTGCATTTCTCGTTTCTACCCCTGAGACAGGAATAGACTCTATCTCGGTATCTTATGTGTTACTTGGCCCTTTTATGGCGATTATTAGGCCTATTGCCGCGGTAACCAGTGCAATTGTTGCTGGTATGTTGGTCGGCCGTGATAGCAAAGATGAGCTAGTTCAGCTTGAAGCTCAAACCAATACTAAAACAGATAAGAAAACTGAAAGTAAGGCTGGAAATAATGATAAGTATTGTTGTGCAGGTAAAGAAGTAAAGTCTGAAATTACAATAGCTGCAACTAATGAGCAAGTAAGTTGCTGTGCTAAACCAACAGTGGCAACTAAAACCTCATGCTGTGCAGGCGAGACTAAGTTAGTAAGCAAACTCGCATTACCACAAGAGTCGGTGCTAGAACTTGAAACAGAAGCTCAACAAGAGCTTAAACAAGACCATCAACCAGAGCAAATCAAAGCATCAGCAGATACATGTTGCAGTACCAAGATAGCTGAAGATGATACCACTAAGGTGTCGGCTTTTGCTAAGCTAAAACAAGCGGTAGCGTTTAGCTGTACCAAGCTGCTAAGTGATACTGCAGTTTGGCTGTTAATAGGTTTAGGATTTGCTGCTATTGTGCAAACTTATGTACCTATAAGCTTCTTTAGCCAATGGGGCAGTGGCATCTTAGCCATGATAGTGGTGATTTTAATCTCTATCCCTATGTATGTTTGTGCTACGGCATCAACACCCATTGCTGCAGGTTTATTATTGTCTGGCGTTTCTCCCGGGGCGGTGTTGGTATTTATGTTGGCAGGTCCCGCTACGAATATTGCCACCTTGGGCGTGGTAGCAAGTGAGCTGGGTAAACGCGCGGTTGCTTCATATTTAACTGGCGTCATCGGTGTCGCTATTATCTTTGGCTTTTTAACTGATTTCCTAGTGGAGCATTACGACATTGAAGTGGCGCCTATGTTAGGAGAGCACCATGAAGTGTTACCCAATTGGCTATCACAATCTTTCGCCTTGATTCTTGTCTTACTGCTAGTGCGATTGTTGGTATTAAAGTTCACAGCCAAAAAGGAATTACTAAAGACATAAAAGTAAGTAACCTCAATTCTGGTTAATGAATGTTTGATACTTGCAAAGTAACTATTAATACCAATTGGTTGCAATACCAATAAAAAAAATTAGTCTATTTATATCACTCAATATTGATAGTTTAGTGTTTATCAAGGCGGTTATGTGTACCCAATAGCTGGCTATTGGTAGCAGAACTAACGAAGATAGGTGCTAAAATAACTTATTGAGTAACTTTGCTTATCCAGAGCTGAGGTTAAGTAGATGAACTCAATGAAAAAGCAGCTATTATTAGCTGCTTTTTGCTGAAGGGCTCTAAAGTTCAATGAACTAAGTTAATGGACTAAGTCATTGAACAATGAAGATGAAAACTAAGTTACTAATAAGCGTAATTAAAAAGTAATTACTGCTCAGTAATAGTTAGCTTAACACCGCCAAATTCACCATCAAGGGTAATATAATGCCAGTAAACAGTAGGGTCTAATTCAACAATTAAACTATCAAAATTACCATCACCATTAGCATAACCGTTGTTGTTTTGAGCCGTAGGCCAGCCACCAGCTTTATACATTATGTCTGCATTACCCCAGCCGCCAGTTGTTCTTAATTCAAAACGGGTAGCTAAGTTGCCGTCGTTACGAATAATAAACGATGCACCACCACTTGATGAATTGATACATTCAACAACTTGATTCATAGTCACAGTATTATTGTTTTTATCATGTTTGTTTGCTGGAACATTAACAATACATGGCGAAAAATCAGTACTGATTGTAATCGGCTCACCTGCCCAGTTACCAGCAGTGCCAGAAGCAGCAGAGTTAGTATCATTAGGGCCAAATTCAACAATATTACTGCTACCTAATACGATGCCGTTAACTAACCATTCATTAAATTCTGCATCGAATGAAGTACCAATATTATTGATAAATGTTTGGTATTCAGGGTACTGACCACTACGTGTTAAGTTTAATATTTGATTAACATCGTTTCTGTGCTTTTCAAACATGAAACGTACTGCTAAATAACCCCAACGATAAACACGATCTTGACCAGAACCATAGTTATTTTTAAAGATTTCAGATAAGGCAACTGCTTGAGTTTTACCCAAAGTAACGGCATTTGCATAACCGTCGCCATAAGAAATGTACTCTCCTAAGCCTTCAGACCACCAAACCGTATTAACTGACATACCTAGAGAGAAATCACCATACAAGTCGAAACGACCATCTAAATAATGAACGTATTCATGCTGTAAGTTCCAAACGTGAAAGTCAGGTCTCATCCATGCAGCTTCATAAGCAATGAAACGTGCTTGGTTTTTGGCATTGATTGGCGCACCTTCTAAGTACATACCGCCATTGTTGGTATCCATATTGAAGAATAAGCCTGCATATGTACTATATTCCTCTGAAGAATCAAAAATAACTAGTTCTAATGCTTCATTAGTATCGTCAGCAACCGGTACATAACCAGTACCTAAGATATTATGGAAGTTAGTTTCTTGGTTACCTAATACTTGACAAATCCACGCTGCTTGATCGTTATACATATGTTGAGCTCGAATTTTTAAGCTAGCAGAACATTTGTAGTTAAAGGCTAATGTTTCTTGTTCTAAGGTAAAAGCAAAACCACAAATATTATAGTAACCACAATCAGCACGATCATAATAATCAGCCATGCTAGCAACGCCTATCCAAATATTCTTAGTATTGTCGAGTTTACTTGTGCTATCTAACATACTTTTCACATAAACTTTAACTTGCGCTTCCATCTCAGGGATATGGTATAAACGAGAAAGTTCACGGGTAGCATTATATAATACGTAATCAGCATCAGTACCAATTAGGTGGCGTTTGCTTGATTGGAAGTTATTTAATGCTGTTAGTATCGCATGGTCAGTTGCGTACAATGCACGCATATCTGTATCCCACTGTGCACGGAATATTGTGGTGAATATCGAGTTAGCAGCAGCGTTCATGTTGAAGCTTGATGCCCAGTCAGCATTATATTCGTTCAATACACGTAAAGTGATATCGTTAAAGTCAGCACCTAAACCTGCTGAATCAACATTGATTAATGCTTCTTTTAATACACCACCATTACTTTCACTTGCAAGCCAAGAACTGCCGTTGTTAAAGAAAGTGCGCAAAGCAGTTTTGATACTTGCTTTTACTGCTGGTGTATAGTCAACGATATCTGTTGGATGAGCAAATTCCACATAAAACGCACCACGGAAGAAGTAGAATAACGCTTCTAAACCAGTAGTATCTTCACCAGTGTAAGATGAAGCACGAGAGTTAATTGCATTAGCAATTGCTATCATGTTTGCTTCAGAGAACAATGCTGTGGCATCAGGTCCGCTAATGTTATAAATAGGGCTAACATTTTGTGGGTGTGTTAAAGCAATACGCTCAACTAAGGCCGCACCGTTTAAACCAATAAAGCGTGTAGCATCTGTTGGGAAACCGTCATCTGGAATGGTTGAACCACCACCCGTAGTAGGAATATCTTTTGGATCAATGGCTACTAATAAGCTCACTTCTGAAGCTGAAGTACCATCAAGTGATACGTATAACCAACCTTTGTTAGCAGTAAAGCTAATTGACTCGTCAGTACCAACATTGTTTGATATATGATCGTAACTTGTTGAGGTAGCCCAACCTTGTTGGCTAGTTAACAAGTCAAATTCACCGGAGCCGCCACCCGTTGAAACAATAACATTAATATTGTCTGCTGGTACATGGATAGCATATGACGAAGTACCCGCTATAGTGTTGATACATTCAACTTGGTTGAAGTTCACTCTACCTTCTACCGGTGTTTCAGCGCCACACATGCCAGGGTTAGCCGGTAAGGTTGGAATATTACCAGTACCGGTGCCTGGATCTGGGTTAGGAGTAGTGCCGTTATCAGCGCTAACTTTAAAGCTAACTTCCTGATTAAGCCCAAAAACACTGATATATAAAGTACCAGCATTAGCCGTTAATTTTAGGGTCTCGTTTGTGCCATCACTTACCGAAGAAGCAGTGTTGCTACTGCGAGTTGCCCAGCCGCCAGTGTTAACATAAATGTCAGCTTGACCTGAGCCATTTTTAGTTTCGATGACTAGCGGCGTATTATCCGCTGGAACGTCGATGTAGAAGTATTGACCGTTACCTGAAATACATTCTTGTGACTCTAATGTTAATTCATAGCCAGCTAAGGTATTTGCGCCACACATAGTTGGTGTGCCATTACCTGTACCAGGATCAGTACCACCAGCATTTACATCTTTAACATCTAAAGTAACTTGTTGATGGGCACCAAAAACACTGACGTATAAACGGCCGGCTCGAGCAGTAACAGCAAGTGTTTCTTCAGTACCTGAGTTATATGTACGTTGAGTGTGGTTAGAGCTTGTTGCCCAGCTATAATCGCTAACTAAGATGTCAGCTTCACCTGTGCCACCTGACGTTTTAATTTCTAATGCGGTGTTATCAGCATCAACATCAATATAAAAATATAGACCGTTTCCCGATATACATTGTGTTTGGTTTATTGCTAGTGCCCCGCCTGATGTGGTTGTGCTACCACATTGAACCGGTGCATTGGCGCTGGCGGTAGTTGATGCTAAGGCACCAAGTACCGTGGCAACGGCGAGTAATTTATTTTTAACAGAATTTGACATGTGTCTTCCCATTTTATGGAGTAAGGCTATGCAACCCCCTCCTATTTTATTATTTATTTTGCTTTTTGAAGTTACTCTTTAGTTAAGTCTTAGTGACTCTTCTCGCTAGAAAAGCGCTAGCATTGCATTGGTAACATATTTCCCGGTATTTCCATCATTGATGAATAAGGAAAAATGTTTATGTAACAATTCTGAAACATAATTGTATGCAATATATTGTAGAAAGTATGTTTTGTATACTAAATAAGCATGGTTTTTTAATAGTATTAGCGGGGGAATCTCAGACAAAACGGTTGTTTTTAATACTATCTGTATGTATATAAACAATAAAATATCAATATTTTAATGATGGTAAATATTGAAAAAACGTTAAGTTAATTAACATGTAGTTAACTTATTGGCATATTCGAGGTGTTTTTCTAGGTTGAAAACAACTCGGTTGATGTAATTTCAAACAATATCACCTTGTTATTTTCTTTTAGGGTATGTTACCTTTATTGTATTCAATATACATTTTGTGAGTTAAATATGAATAAAACAACATTGTTAACGGCTGCTTTAATAGCGGGTATAGTTGTTGCCTTTAGTTATAGTTTTTTAGATGATGATGCAAAGTCGGCGAAAAGCCAGCAACAAGTAATATCTGATAGTGCTCAGGTAAAGGCTCCGCCATCTTCGCCAAGTAATGTAACTAAAGCTGTGACAGTTACTGGTGAGAAAAATAGTGAACAAGAAACGGTTGTTGTTGATGAAAATAGCTATGTAAGAAACGCACCACCACCGCCTATTAGCTCAAATAAATCAAAAGATGGTCGTTACACTACACCTCAAGCCCATGGCCATGAAGAAGTAGCCAACAATCAGAAAAAAAATGCACCACCGCCACCAACTGGGGCGAACTAAACAATTGCGGTTGACTATTACCGTTGAGAATAAAAATCCCTAACACTGATTAGGGATTTTTATATGAACCTTAAATATTCTATGGCTGTGCGTTTAGCGTAACACCTGAAAAGCTCGAATAAGCTTTTAACCCAATATAGACGGTTTCACCAGCGCCTAATGGCACTGAACAAGTTTCATTGTTGCCGCTTTTATAGGGACGACAAGTATAACTATTTTCTGTAGGTTGACCGGTTTTACTGGTATATAAATCGGCATCACCACTACCACCAGCAGTGTTAACCGTTACGGTTTCAGCTGTTTGTGCGGTATAAGTGTATTGTAGCCAGTTTCCTGTTGTTGCGGCTAAGCCCGTTTTTGGAAAATCACTAGGCGTAGAGACCGTATTAGTGGCAACTAGCGAAGCGCCGCTATAAGCACTGTAGCCAATCAACTTAATATATACTCTGCCAGCACTGGCTAACTGCACATCACAGCTTTCATTATTGCCACCAACAAAAGGACGACAGTCATAATCACTTTTGGTGGGGATAGTACCTTTTTTCACATAAAGATCAGCATCTCCTGTACCGCCACTTAGTTGTACATCAACACGAGTATTTGCTTGTGTGGTATCAATATAAAATACTTGCTCATTATCTTTTGCGCCGGCAAGGCTTGATAAGACAATGCCTGATGTTAAACCGCCATTACCATTAGTGTTTACGGCAACCGTAAGTGTGTCAGTATTGGTTGCGCCACCATTATCAGCCACAGTTAGTGATACATTATAAGTACCACTACTGCTGAAAGTATGTTGCACTTGATCGCCAAACGCTGAACTACCATCACCAAAGTTCCATTGGTAATCAGTAATTGAACCGTCGGTATCTGAAGAGCCAGCGCCATCAAAATTACAAGTTAACTCAGTACAATTTTTAGAAATAATTGCCACTGGTGGCTGATTAGTACCACCGCCGCCGTTATCACCAACAGGCACTGTATTGCCAAAAATACTGGCAACTTGTGGCCATATTTTATCAATTCTTACCCCTTGGTTTTCACAGCCACCAAAGTGATGTAAGGCAATTACATTATTTGAACTGCTTGCCAGTACAGGTGAGCCTGAAGAGCCACCAATAGTGTCACAGAAATAGCCGGTATCTGTGCCTGTAGCTCGACCATTGGCAGAAACTGCATCTATTTGGCATAAACCACCACTGTTTTGATCGCTTTGAATCGACAATTCTTTCGGATTACCTGAGCCATGCTGAGGAATATAAATGAGCTCGCCTTGGGCTGGGCTTCTGACATCGAGGCCAAAGTAACCAAAACCGGCAATACTGGCGAAGTTATTAACTGTAAACAATGCGTAATCTAGGTTGTAGTCTGTTTTAAGTAGAGATTGACCGGTGACTTTTACAACAGAATCAAGCGTACTGCCGTCACAAGAAGTATGTTGGTAATTAAACCATATTTCAGTATCTTGCAATCTTGCTTCGTTATCTAAACAATGGTTGTTAGTGAATAAATGATTGCCTGAGCCAACGCGCCAACCAGTACATAACCCACTACCAGCCATTAATAAACGGACAACAGGGCGGGTACGTTCATACTCTACCGGGTTACTTGATGCCCAACATTGCACATCTTTACGTTCATTTACACCACACGTTGATTCAATGCCAATATCTGATGACATATCGACATTGCCTTGCACTTGCAGGTTATTAATTAATTCAGAGTCATTTGTTGGCAAATCATTTTCAGTACCTGCTTTATAGCTATCAATCACTAATTGATGTGAAGGTAACCACTGTACATTCACGGGAAGTACAAGCTTAACCAGCGCTTTTTCACCAAATACAGACATTGCTGAAAATTGCACAGTGCCATTTTCACCTTTTAAGGTATTAAAAGTTCTTGGGGTATTTGTTGCATTATCATAACGATAAACTTCACTACCATCTTGGCTAGACACTAATACATAAGCACCATTGGGTATATTAAATACTTTAAAGTGCACCTTAATAAAACTTGCCCCTGCGCTTTCAAGGGCAAATTCTTGCACTCTTTCAGCTGAATTCTCGGCATTTATTGATAACTGAGTCGATTGGTTAGGGTTAAAATTTACATCTGCAGATTTATGATCAGCAATAATTACGGGGGTGTTGTTTGCAGGGGAGACTTCATTAGCAGCGACAGAATTACTAACAAAAAGACATAGCCCAAGTGTGGTAAATAATGTTTTCATTTAAGTTCCTTTTACATTTTTTGAGTTGGCATTGGTACCTCTCCTACCCAATGCTCGATTAAAACCAAATAAACTATAGTACTAAATTAACATTATGCTCACATTTCATTAACATTATTGTGAGGGCTATAAAATTATTTGAAGACAAAAAGTATCGTTGCTTGATTACAACTCAGCAGTACTAAAATCTTGGTTCCTCATAACCTTTAGGTATGACCTTGATAAGGTTTGTTAATTGCTTGCTCTATTCCGCTATGTTCTTATTTATGGTCTGTCTTTTTTTTAGGCAACAAAAAACATACTGGAGATAAAAAATGATAAAAAAAAATACTCTTTTTAAATGTTGTTATTCCTTTGTTCTAACTATTACATGTGCTCAAGTCTATGGCGAAAGTGAAAACTTAGTTTCTTTCACTCAGGGTACTATTCCTGTACTCATTACTGCGCCGCATGGTGGAAATTCACAGCCAGATAATGTCAGTATTAGAACCGGTACGAATATGCAAGGGGTTACTGTTGAAGACTTTAATACGGTAAAAGATAGCTGGACTAAAGGTATAGCCCAAGATATTCAAGCTAAATATGAACAAAAATATGGTGGTATCCCTTATATCGTCACAGCTGAATTTCATCGTAAATATATTGATGCTAACCGCCCAGAACATCAAGCTTATGAAAGCCAAGCTGCACAGCTTTATTATGATAGCTATCAAAGTAAAGTTGTTGAATATATTAAGGAAATAAAACAAAAGTTCGGCAAGGGAGTCTTATTAGATATTCATGGTCAAGCACAGCAACCAGATAAAATTATTCGAGGAACCCGAAATGGAATCTCGGTGCAAAACTTGGTCGCTGAACATGGTTGGGATTCGATTGTGGGTGGTAATGGCTTCTTTGGTTTATTATCCCAGCAAGGCTTTACGGTTGAACCTGAAAATTCACATATTCCGACTACTTCCGATCCAACGCCTGAAGGTGCTTTAAGTGGCGGTACTACCCTAAAACATAATGGTAGTCATAATTTATTAGGTCTAGATGCTATTCAATTTGAGATAGGTAGCAATATTCGCTTTTCAGAAAGTCAAAGAGAGTACTTTAGCGATAATATGGCAGATAACATTAATACCTTTATGACTAATTATTTTTGTAATAGCAATGTTGCTACTTTCCCTTGCTCCCCGGCAACTGTGTTAATTGATTTTGATTATAAAGGTTACTATGAGTCTAATGACTGGAGCAGCTCAGGTGCTGTAGATAACTTCCCATCTAAAGGGCTTAGTAAGTCTCGATACACTAACAGCGAAGGTGAAAATACTAGCTGGAGTGCAACGGTTGATCAAACGGGTACATACCATGTTTATGCTTGGTGGACTAATACCAAGTCAAGCGGCTCTTCATATAACCGAGATGGCTCGGCTGAATATGTTATTTCAACCGAAACCAATAACTTAGTAGTCACTAAAGATCAAAATAGCGCAGGTGGCCAATGGGTATCTCTTGCTGCTATGCAAGTACAAAAGGGAGAAACTATCAAAGTAAGTCTTACTCGAGAACATGATGGTGATGAAGGCTCGGCAACCGTTGCGGATGCCATGAAAGTAATTTGGGGTGGCATCCAGTAAAGAATTCTGTGTAACTGCCTATTTTAGAATAAATCTTTTAGACGGTCTTTGAATTTAATCATAAATAGATTCAAGGCCGTTTTCCCCGTATTTAAGGGGGGAGGTTATTTTGATAAAGGCTAATTCACAGCTAAATAAGAGCTAAAGAATAACTAAATAGTAGCCAAGGTATTACTCAATATATTCCACTTTATGCTGTTAACTCACGGCATAAAGTGGAATATATCTATAGGTCTATAGACATCAAAATAAATCATGCTTCAGCCTTTCTTAAGATGTTTCTCATAATATTTTATCTATATTCCCATGAAATTATTATGGCTTGTCTGTTTAGCTTCTTGCACCCAATACATAAAGTTAGAAGGTAAGTTAGCAAACATCAATCAGTATTTGGTTGACTCTTTTAAACGTTGATAGTACAAAGATTTAACAATTTAATAATATTAACCACAAGGAAGTAACGTTGCGTATTTTAACGCTATTTTTTCTCATACCGACACTTTATATCACCAACGCTCAAGCTCTAGTTGAACAGCAATATACTCATTACAAGCTCTGGGTTGATTGTAAGGAAAGAGCTTCAATTGCATTCTACTATGTGGCATCTGAAGACAAGGGGAATAAGACTAAATATAATTCTTTTTATGATGACCCGAGCTTACCTCAATCTTGTCAGCAATTATCACGTGAAGCCTATAGCCACTACAACGATTTTGAATCTAAATACCACAGAGCTCAACTAGCCGCTGCGAACCATTTTGATTTCGACAAGGCAGCATTAAAGGAAGCAAATTTTATGGCAAATGTACTGCCGCAAACTTTGCAGTTGAATCGCGGAGCATGGAAAAGAACTGAAGAGTTAGTTGAATGCTACAGAGATAGCTTTGATGTTGTTAATTATGGTGGCGTAATTTGGGGCACTGATAGTAGGAATGATTTATTCGTTAATAGTCATGGTATTAGAACGCCTGATTATTTTTGGAGGGTATTAGTTGGTGAATATAAAAGTCAAAAATACTTCTCTGCTTGGATTGTTCCAAATGCCAACGATGCACGAGCTTCAAAACTTCAGCACTATGCTGTGGGCATAGAGCAATTAATTGCACGTGTGGAATATGAAGAAATTAAATCACTTCTCAATTCGTTGGAAGTAAAATTTGGCAAAAAGTTTAAATATAATAAGGGGTGCAAAGCATATGTATCATAAGTCACTTTGGTTGAGCATATTCATTATTGTTCTATTGTCAGCAGCTTCACATTTTTTAGATTTTGGACACGGTCTTGTCTGGATAGGTTTTGAAACGCCAAAAGACTTTTTTCTACTGCTTTTGAGGCTACTATTCTTATCCTTAATCGTTGAGCGGGTGGTCGAGCTATATGTCATCTTATATAGAGCACCGGGTAGAGCTAAAGTAGAAAACGACATATCCCTGGCTATGGGTGATAAGTTGGAGATAGCTAAATTAAGCTTTTATAAAGCAGATACTGCTCGAAAAACGGCATGGGTAGGGTTTAGTTTGGGTGTCTTAATGGCTGTAGTTGGCATTAGAATTTTTACAGGTATGTTCGACTTCGATGACGCCTCGTCGGTGCAAATAATTATGTTTGACGTTTTTGAACTTTTCACCATGGGCGCGTTAATGGCCGGAGGTTCAAAAGGAATTAACCAAATAGTCAGTACAATTGAGTTTTTTGCTCAAAGGCCTAAGTTAATAGCCGGGTCCAAATAGCTGCAATTTTTTCGATATAACAAAGAAAGCGAAATAGATGAAAAAGTAGTTTAAGTCTGAATGAAATATCTGGATAAAAGCTGAACAGGGCATTACATAATAACTGATGTATTCTCCCATAACTGGCATTTTTAGGTACCGGTTATGGGCTTATCAGGCTTGCTTATCTATGTCAGCTATTTCACTAGCCTGTTATTGCTCTTTTTAAATTAGCCGTACATTAATTTAGTGCGGTAATTAGCGCCAGTTTTACTGTTTACATAGATGCGCCAGCGTCCGCCACGCTTAATACCAAAGACACTAGCAGCATGGCCAGTTGCCATGTATTGGCGGGCATCTAACGAGGTACCACCGGTGATGCCTGGGTTATTGGCAATGATGTGCGCGGAAAGATCCTGTAGTGCTCTGGCCCGAGCATCAAAACGGTTATTTCTATCACGAGTTCGGTAATTTCCTTGTGACTCAAACACCGACTGCAGAAAACTCTGGCCTGCTGCTGCAACTTGAATGTTGTGATGGACAATAATGAGTTTCTGTGGCGTTTCAAAAACAAGAATGCCGCAACCGTCCACCTGAGCGGTAAAGAACAGTTGTGCTTCATGCTTTAATTCAATGGCATAAGCCTGATCTGCACTCCATTGTAAATAATAAGCGCGATCATTAACAAAGTTTCCGGCGGGGGGGCGAGTTGTTTGCGCCCATAACGCGCTGGTTGGCGCAATTCCGGTATTGTCATAACGAAGAGATATAGGTGTGACTCGGGAGTCGGAATACTGAAAAGATGTTGGCACACTGCCGTTAAAATTTTCAGTAGATTTTATGGTGTTGCGAAACGGTACACCAGGCGTGGTTACATTTATTCTTAAACGGCTAACCGGGCCACCATTGAGAAAAGTGACAGGGTTATTTAGAAACTGACGGTATTGAGTATTATCCATGATGAACTTCCTTATTTTAGATAAATAACATTTAATTTTTTCATACCTGTCGTTATTTTTTCAGCTTCGCTGCATAACAAAAAAGTAACGACATCATTGCTGTGAAAATTTTTGGCCCATAATAACTTTTGCCAAATGAGCAACACATTTATTACAGGCTTAACATAACAAATGGCCTATTTACTTGGTGAATTACCTCAATAGATAATAAGCAACAAGGCTTTTATTTAACCAAGAGTTAACTATTTATTAACCGTTAATTGACTATGACACACATCATTACGCAATAAAAGACTAAAGATTAAATATGAAGATAGGAAGGTGGTTGTGCGTGGTCTGTTGATTTTATTGGTTTTTATGGTTTAGGCGCGTTTGTTTTAGTAGCGGACGGCGAGGGCGAAGCTTGAGAATAAAGACACTCACCGTTAATTGTTATACTTTTGTAGCAATGAGTAAATTTCAGGAATAAAAAACCGCAATTAAGCGGTGTCTTATCATAGACGGTGCTCTGTCTATAACCAATAATAAAAGTCACATCAAAGAGGAAGCTTCCCGTAACTTCCTCTTTGTATTATTTCCCTTCTAAATTATTTACAGCGACTGATTTATTGTTCTACCAATAAATCAGCAAATTTATAACCAGTTAAATTATTTATTACCTTGCTAACATAAAACATAAGGCCACCAAGCATTATCATTGATGGTATTGCAATGATGGGATAACTCATTAAGGTCATATGACCTAGTTCTTCATTAAAAGAAACTGTCCCAGCAGGACTCGTTACAAGCCACTTTGCTAATACATAATTCATTACGGCTGAAAAGATAAACGTTAATGCCAATAACTTATTAGCAAATCCTATTTTAGCTTTAAATAGCTCAGTCTTCCCTGATGCACAAAGTTTTTCATATATCAGTTCGACCTTCAACATTGATTCATTCAATAATAATTTTGCGATTAAAGGTTTACCATACACACCAGAGAACACGACAAATACAGCGATTAACGCCGGAATAGAGGCTTCTTTGATTGCGAGCCAATGGACACCTAACTCAAACAAGGCAATCCCACCTGTTAATAGGGTACTTAAAAAGCCAAATACAGATATTAGGTTCATTTCTTTAGTTCTAAGGTAATCATAAACGGCATACCCGAGAGGGAATGCTAGGGCTATGATTAATCCGGCCACTACCCCAAAATATTCAGGACTGGAAAACTTCATTAGAACCCAAGAAGGTAGGGCTACATTAAAGATAATTTCCAATAATGGGTTGTTTTTCGGTTTTTTCGTTGTCATATTTTATTACCTGGATATTCTTTTATTGTTTATCTTTGTGTTGCTAAGCTAAGTGTTTTATTAAGTAAACTGTTACGACGGTCTCTAAGCCAACTTTTAAAGCTCGTAAAAAAAATGGGGGCAGAGTAAATTTAATATCTATAGTTCCCCCCTTATATAATAATATATCTCCATAATTTTTATGTGCCTTCCTGTTAACTTTTTAAGTGCTCATTTAAACTACTTACTACCTGTCCAAAGCTATCTTTATGCTGTTTTTTAGTTAGTGCATCAAAAATAATGAATTTAGTGTCGCTGAAAAATATAAGCCTAAGCCAAAATAAAGTGTGTTAGTAAGCTGCGAAATCTTGCAACAATTTTGATTTCTTCAAAAATGTAACTTAAGATCAAATGAGTAGTAAAAGAATAGGGGAATAAAATGCATTATTTAGTAAAAATAATAAGCCTTTTATTGATAAATTTATTCCCTATAGCACTAGCTACTGATTATAACATCATGTCTGAAGAACTCCCTCCATGGAATTATACTGAAAACGGATCTCCCACAGGTGTAACCGTTGAAATAGTACGTGAAATTTTAAAAAAGATTAATCATCCCGATACCATTGCAATTTATCCATGGGCAAGAGCTTACCAAATGACAAGGTACGGGCGGAATAATATACTTTTTACTATGGCAAGGACTCCCGATCGTGAACCTCTTTTCAATTGGGTTGGACCTATTGCAACTGAAAAAACCTATTTTTATAAAAATAAGGATACTAAATTACATTTAGAAAAATTATCGGATGCAGACGATACTGATATCTTGGTAACCAGAGGTTTTCCAGAACAAAAACTTTTATTGTCTAAGGGATTTAATAACTTATTTATAACCCTAAAAACTATCAATTCTTTCCAAATGTTAGCCAAACATAGAGCTGAACTAGTAGTATCTGGGGAGTTCACCGTAAAGTATTTCATTAATAGAAATCTAATTGATGGTGCATTGATAGAGCGAATAAATATTGAATTATTAAAATCTGACTTATACATCGCATTTTCTAAAAACATTCCCTCAAATGAGATTATAAAATGGCAAAATGCACTCAATCAACTCAAAACGTCAGGTAAATATGATGAGATATTTAAAAAATATATGGGGGAAGGTGTAAAATGATGAAAATTTTTTCTTTTCATGGCTACGCTCCTTTGTATTAAGGATAGCGTTGCATTCACCATTTGAACTCAAGGCTCAAAGCCGCCTGTGGGATTTCATCTCAGAACGCTAACTGATGCCACAAAATGGTCTAAAACTTGAGATTGATACACTCACAATTCCCAGAGGCAGGAGACATAAGCTGTCTGTTCGACAAGTTGACCAAACCAAGCTTTACACTATGAAAAGTTACTTTTATAAAAAATATTTTTTAAATTATTTAAGCTGATATTTTTCATTTCTCACGACAGGTACAACACCTTTTATGGTCATGCAAGAAGCTGTTTCCGTAATATCCAGTTTATGATAATTAAGGGCGATTGTCATGGCTATAAGAGGGCAGCATTTTTGTCCATCAACTAACATCGTTTTGTGATGACTTGATTTTATTTGATGAATTGCTTTTGGGGTAGAAAATTCCATTTTAAAATATTCTTATTTAATTACTCCATATATTGACTAGTATAGAAAATACTATACACATAGCAAGGTACTATCGGATGACAAAGTAGAAATACTAGAAAGCATCAACTTTAGTCTCCTTTACACTTTTAAGTGATACAAATAAGACTTCGTGACTGGCGACTATGATGTAGAGTCGGACTATTTATTATGATAACCCTGTGTCTGAATTAGGTCGGCTTTGTGCTTTGAGGAGCATGATTTCCTGGGATATACTCGTCTAAAATTCAAGGAGGATTTCTTTCATGCGTCAATATATTCATATTTTATTCGCTGCTATCTTAGCCATGTTTATTTCTGGCTGCATTAACCAATCAGTTACAGTAACACCTTATGATCAGGCTGTTTCCCTTCGTAACGCAATAAATACAAACGATTTTTCCTTATTATCTAAGGCTATTACCCTGCCGCTAGCTCTTAGTAAGCAAGACTGGGCAACGGCTATTGATGGATATGGTTATGTTTTGGGTGCGAAACATACTCAAATAGCAAAGAATACTAAAGATCTAAACGAAGTATTTAGAGTATTAGAACAGATCGAAATAGAAGGTGAATATCATTTAGAACAGGAGTTTACTCTTACAGATTTTAAGGATGAGTTTGCCGGTATTGATAACCACTGGGCATATCTGAAACTAGTCGTTTTTTATCGTGGCCAAGGCGATGTTGAACACATTGTGGTTTTAGGATTAGATAAAACAACTTCAAAACTGCGGGCAATATATATTAATTAGTTTAAAACTCTGCGGCCAACCCTGTAAATGTGGAGCGGGTAGGTCCAAACATTTAGATGGTATTCCATCTGATCTAAACAGCAGCCACTTAGTTACACTCACCAGTAAATTTACCGCAGAAAAGGCGGATACACTCGATGTTTATTTAGCTTTCGATTGACGACCCTGAGTGACGAGGAAGAGGAATTGAGCGTTGGTAGGAAATGAAAGGTTTTACCCCCGTTTAGTAATACGGGGGTAAAGTTTTTTCGGAGTGCCTCTGTCAGCGTTATATACCAACACTTACAGTGATTTGTCAGTTTTGCGTTTGTTCTTTTTTTAGCGAAGCGTTAATAAAAAAAACAAACTGCCCTTAGCGAGCGAAGCGATTCATTTAATGTCTAGTTACTAATCTTTAGTCTCTTCTGCACTTCTTCGCGTAGCGAGTGCGCCCCTTGGTAACTGTGAACCTCAACTCGCAATCAAACGATTAACTAAAAGTAGGTCATCGCTAAGGACTTCTCTGTGCGCAAAGGGGAAGTTAGCAATAATTTTTTTGCCCTATATTTGCTAATGAATGAATCATTCACATAATGTTACTAAGACGTCTTAGTAACACACCATTAATTAAAAATAGCACCCACAGAAACCACCTAACCACATGAATTTACGTCGATTTATTTGGCGCATGGTGAAAGTCAGTTACTAAGACGTCTT
>NZ_JABSOV010000037.1 GCF_013215345.1 Colwellia sp.
CATCGACTAGAGGCAAGGTTTTATCGGCAAGCCAGAGCGCTTTAAGGTGATCCTTTTGTTGAAAAAATAACTTTGTCGCAGTAATTAACTCAGTCACCGCTTCATCACTGGCTAAAGTTTCTGCCAGATCTAAATGTTGCTCTGCCGATAAAGTAGTAGAGTCTATGACTATCTCTTCAATTTCAGTAACTGCAGTAGTGTCCGTGGGAGGTACTGTTGTTTGTTTAGTGCTACAACTTGCTAATAAAGTAAGCAATAACGCCGGTAAGATTCGAGTTTTAATTTTTTGAAAAGACATTGAAAAAATATTTAATCCTGTTGGCTTTATTCTTACAAGTAGGGACACTGTTTTTACCACAATAAATAAATCCGTGCATATTGCTGTCGGTATGGGGTTATAATAAACGCCAACGAAGTTAGTCACAACTAAATACCCCAAATATAACTATCAAATCGAGTGAAATAAGTACATGAGTGAAATAACCCTAACCCCAGGCACCCTTTATATTGTTGCAACCCCTATTGGGAATTTAGGTGATATCAGCCAAAGGGCTATTGATATACTAACGCAAGTGGATGTTATTGCTTGTGAAGATACTCGTCATACCGGCAAGTTACTATCGGCTTTTTCCATCAAAAATAAAACTATGTCACTGCATGACCATAATGAGCGTCAGCGCCAAGATCAAGTGGCTAATATGTTAAAAGAAGGCAAGACAATTGCTTTGGTTTCAGATGCAGGCACACCACTAATCAGTGATCCTGGCTTTCATATTGTCCGTCATTGTCGGAGCCTGGGTTTAAATGTCTCGCCTATTCCTGGAGCCTGTGCCGCGATTGCTGCTTTATCAGTTGCGGGTTTGCCAACCGATAGATTTAGTTTTGAAGGTTTTTTACCTTCTAAATCAGGTGCTAGGCAAGCGACCTTAACAGCGTTGGTTGATGAACCCCGTACCATGGTTTTTTATGATGCGCCGCGCCGCGCCATAGATACGGTGCGAGATATTGTCGCAACCTTAGGTGGCGAACGTTATATTGTTATTGCTAGAGAATTGACTAAAACCTTTGAAACAATTCACAGTGATACCGCTGAAAACTTCTTGGCATGGCTAGAGCAAGACGCCAACCAACTAAAGGGTGAAATGGTACTGATCATCGAAGGTTATAAAGCGGTTGAAAATGAAATTTCTGCTGAAGTTATTAACACCTTGAAGTTATTGCTTGGTGAAATGAAGCCTAAAAAAGCTTGTGCTATTGCGGCTGAAATTTATGGCGTAAAGAAAAATTCGCTTTATGATATTGCCTTATCTTTGAAAGATTAGCCGAGCGACGACTTTACGCGCTGCTTTTGAATAGCCAAACAATTAATTGTTTGGCGCTCGTTTATTGCGAAAAGTTAAACTAGCTGCCACCAATCCCAAACGACATATTTACACTGTCATCACCATAACTGCCCCATGCATGATTTTTTGGATTTCAAGCAATATGATTAAGGTCATTTAAATAATTAATATCATTTTAATTAACCCCTTTTCGTTACTCCTGCGTTTATAACAATAACCAAAGGAGAAAAATGATGACCAAGACTATTAAAATTGCATTATGTGCAAGTGTGTTATTACTAGCGGCATGTGCACAAGAAGCTAAAGTTGACAGCAAAAATCAGCAAAATGAAGAAGACATTGTCATAGCGCAAACCGTTGAGAATCAGGCTGTTGAAAAAATCAACAGTGCGGTTGAACCACAAAAAACACCTGCGACAAGTTACCCTGCTGTTCCCTTAGCCCAAAAGCGGCGAGTTGAAAATAGCGTAAGAAAAACAGGCCCATCAATGCAGCAAGGTATTATGGCTGTGAGCCGTGAGCTAAGAGCGCCGAGCAACTTTTATTCTCATTACCCGCCAATTGCACCGATATCATTAGATCGTGAAAAATATCCACAAATAATTGAAAACAGTGTCAAATCGGTAAGTGAAAAACCGGTGTCTACCTTTTCAATTGATGTTGATACAGCTTCTTATGCCAATATTCGTCGATTACTAAATCAGGGCAATTTACCCCAACATGACGCGGTTCGTGTTGAAGAATTAGTGAATTATTTTTCTTATAACTACCCCAAAGCAGACATTAAAACTAAGCAACCGTTCTCTGTTTATACTGAGGTTGCGCCAAGCCCATTCAATCGCGATAAACATTTAATTCATATAGGAATTCAAGGTAAAACTGTTGATAAAGCCAAACGACCAGCAGCAAACTTGGTTTTTCTTATTGATGTTTCTGGCTCGATGAATAACGTTAATAAACTAGGATTATTAAAAAACTCTTTAAAAATGCTTGTTAAACAACTTGATGATCGTGATAGCGTTGCAATTGTTGTTTACGCCGGCAGTGCCGGTACAGTACTTGAGCCTACCGCTGGCGATAACCGTCATGCAATCACCAGTGCACTCGCTAATTTATCTGCTGGTGGTTCAACTAATGGTGGTGCGGGTATTCAAGCTGCTTATAGGTTGGCAGAGCAAGCATTTGTTAAAAATGGCATCAACCGCGTTATATTGGCAACAGATGGTGACTTTAATGTTGGTACAGTTAATCAACAAGCACTAAAAAATCTCATCGAACAAAAACGGGCATCAGGAATTTCTTTAAGTGTTTTAGGTTTTGGTGCGGGAAATTATAACGATGCTTTAATGCAGGAACTTGCCCAAAATGGTAACGGTAATGCCTATTATATTGATACGCTAAATGAAGCACGTAAAGTGCTGGTTGAGGAGTTGACGGCAACGTTAATGACTATTGCTAAAGATGTAAAAATTCAACTAGAGTTTAATCCAAACCTTATTAGTGAATATCGTTTGATTGGTTATGAAACAAGAGCATTAAAGCGCGAAGACTTTAATAATGATAAAGTTGATGCGGGTGATATAGGTGCTGGTCATACGGTAACCGCGCTTTATGAAGTCAGTTTTGTTGATGCCAAAAATAAATTGATTGATGATTTACGTTATCAAGAGCTTAGTCAGCAGGCAAAGAACTCAAACCGTGAGAGCAATAAAAGCGATGAACTTGCCTTCTTGCGTTTACGTTATAAGTTGCCTGACCAAGAACACAGTCAATTAATTGAGACGCCGATTTTACTTGGTTCAATGAAAGCTAGTTTGTCTGTTAGCAGCAACAACTTTAGGTTTTCAGCGGCAGTCGCTGGTTTTGGGCAAATATTACGTGGCGGTAAAAATCTTACCACTATGACATTAAACGACGTTATAAAGTTGGCTGAAGTAGCCAAAGGTGATGATAAATATGGTTATAGGGCTGAATTTATTAACATGGTGAAACTCAGTGATGCCTTAACGTTTAATGACTTGGCTGTTCAATCAGATATAGTTTTAGCCGCCACTCAATTTGACACTAATCACTAAAACCTACGGTACTAAAACCCAAGTTATTAAGGAAAGACGCTAATTTTAGATGAACTGAGCCAAGATGAAGCGGATGAAACACTTATGCTTAGCTATGCCACTGGTAATGCTTCAGCGTTTGATCTGCTTTACCATCGCCATAAACTGGTTGTTTTTCGTTTTTTTGTTCGGCAAAATTTGACACATACTGTGGCTGAAGAGCTGGCCCACGATACTTGGCTAAAAATTATTAATGCGCGTCAAAGCTATGTAGTCACGGCAAAATTCACCACTTATTTATTTACGATTGCTAGAAGGTTAGCAATTGATTATCAGCAAAAGAAAAGCCACATATGTGAAGTGACAACAGCAGATGACGAAGTATATTCACAAGAATCAATGCAATCTAACGCAGATGATGAACAGGCTGAACCAGATAAACAAGCGTTAAGCATTGCCTTAAAACAGCAAATATCATTATTACCCTTTGAACAGCGAGAGGTGTTTTTGCTTAAACAAGAAGCCGGATTTAGTATTGATGATATTGCTAACATTACTCAGCAGAACAAAGAAAAGGTTAAAAGCCGATGGCGTTATGCTTTAAAAAAAATGCGTAAGGGGTTAAGTTTTTATGTCAACTGAACATGATAAAAACAAAGTCACCATCGATGATGAACAATTCATTGCTGCGCTTTATGCTGAGCTAGAAACGGAACTAGAAAGCGCACAGAAAAATACACAGCAAAATGAACTAACCACTAATCCTACTGATAAGCTGTTCACTGAACAACCGAGCGCTTCACTCGATCAACGCATTTTAGCAGCAGCGCATAAAGCTGTTGATTCAAAACCAAAAATAATTGATTTAAATGGAGAAAAACCATCAAAAAATAAAAAATCACGCGCTTGGCATGTTCCGCTTAGCCTAGCCGCGTCAACGGTATTAGTGGTGTCCTTGGTTGTTAATCAAGGAGAAGAGTCTGTGCTGCCAAATCGCGATGTTATGTTAGCGCCAAGAACTGTTCAAGCTGAACAGGCACTAAGCACTAAAAGAATAGGCATTGCTGAAAGAAATGTTATGGCGCAAGGGCAAAGTCGAGATTTTGCCAAGCAAAGCAGGCATCAAGCTAAGAAAAATGCTAGCACACTGATTGAAGAATCTGTTCATGCTCTAGCTCAAGTATCAGCTCAACCACCCGTTAAAGCGGCAAGGAAACAGGAGCATAAAGTCGCGGTTGAGATGCCTGCTCTGCCAGATTTTAAAGCACCACCGAGTAGAATTTCGTCAGATGAACAGCTGCGAAGAATAGCCAGCGAAGAAATGGCAACGTTGAAAGAAAAATCATATTTCAGCAAGCTCGAAGGCTCAATCCCTATGCTATTGCTGTCATTACAGCAATATCAATTATTTAAAAAGCAAAACAAGCAATGGTTTTTACGTAACGAGAGTGAGCAATACTATGTAATTGATGTTTTCGATAGTGAACATAAAGCTACTCAATATAAGCTATTAAAAAAACATTTTAATATTAATGTTTTAACTCGAAATACAGCGGGTGACCATGTGAGTAGTTTGGCAAATGACATCGAACATAAACATTCCTTTGAACAGATAGAAGTACTCGATTAAAAATAATTTCGTCAACTTATAGGCGCAACAAAAATATTAGGGTAGAATGCGCCCCGAGTTGACCAGACAATCGCTGGCTAGTTTGCGTAAGTATTTCTAGCGGGAGGAAAGTCCGGGCTCCAATGAGCAGGGTGCCAGGTAATGCCTGGGCGGCGTGAGCCGACGACAAGTGCAGCAGAGAGAAGACCGCCGATGGCTTCCTTTCGAGGATTCACAGGTAAGGCTGAAAGGGTGCGGTAAGAGCGCACCGGATTGCTGGTAACAGTAATTGCAGGGTAAACTCCACCTGGAGCAAGACCAAATAGGGTTTCATGATTATTTAGGCGTAAGCTTTAATAATATAAGCGTGGCTCGCGTGGAAACCGGGTAGGTTGCTTGAGCCTTAGAGCGATTTAAGGCCTAGACGAATGATTGTCACTTCTTAGGAAGATACAAAACCCGGCTTATGTGGTCAACTCACTTATTCTAAGATAGCCCTGGTAAAACGGGGCTTCTGCAATTGATTGATTTTGATGGTGCTAACTTTGAAACATAAGATGGTACATAAATAAAATATCCCCATTAGAAATAACACCTATTAATTTCGCTATAGAGTTACCGCTAAGGCTCAAGCCTTTACTAATGTAATTTAAATAAAGTACTCTCTTCATACTAGCTGCTACTTTACTATAGCTATAACTTTGCATAATTTTGGTTGCGGCATAGTTAACCTTTCCAACAAAACGATGAGTTGTTATTATCTAGTCAACGATTGTCATATTTCAATGGTAAATCAATGATTAGCCATTTAAAAGCAAGTCGCAATTAAGCTTATTTCCGTCTGTATAGGCGGCTAGACAGCATCAAATTATTAATATCTGACAAAGAGATAACACATGGTTAAAGGACTAACAACGTTAAAAGTAATATTACCTTTGCTTTTATTGCTTAGTGCTTGCTCGGAAAAACCAGCAAGTACTGACACTCAAACTGAAAATAATACGCAAAAGTCAGCAATAAAGCCTGTGGAAAAGCCAAGCATTGCTGTCATCCAAGGTAATAAAAAAACTATCAAAGAAAAAAGTCAGCCAGATTATAGTGACCGAAAAATTGAAGTGTTGGATATTGCTGAGCGCAGTTTTGATGGCGGCAATGCCATAGCAGTTACCTTATCTGCACCGTTAAACCCCGAATTGAAACATGATGATTATTTTTCACTGACTGAAAAATCTGGTGCTAAGGTAGATGATAGTATTGTCTTGTCTAAAAATAACAAGGTGGTTTACTTTCCGTTTATTGAGCCTTCAAGCACATACAAGCTAACGGTATATAAAGGTTTAAGCGCAAATAATGGCTCTACATTAAAAAAAGATACTTTTAAAGCAATAACAACTCGTCCGATTATCCCAAGCTATAACTTTGCCAGTAAAGGCTCTTTTTTACCGTTAAAACAACATAAAGGCTTACCTATTGAGTTAGTTAATATTAAAGAAGTTAATGTTGATTACTTTAAAGTGCCTGATGATCAAGTTGTGCAATTTCTAACTAATAAAAGCTCTTTTCAAAATAAAGTATACCGTTATTACGCACAACAGAGTATTAGCCGTGCAGAGCAAGTTTATTCGGCACGCTACCAGTTTAAGGGGCAAAAAAATAAGCGGAGAACTTTTAATTTACCGATCCAAAATATTGAGGCTTTGTCCTCCGCGGGTATTTACCTCGCGGTAATGACTGAGCCAAACGATGTTTACAATGATATTTCAATGACTCATTTTATGGTGACCGATATAGGCATGCACGTACGTGTTTATAAAAACCAATTAGAAGTTGCTTTAAATAGTTTAACCAATCAAAAACCGCTTTCAGCAGTAAAAGTCACTTTATTAAATAATAGCGGCAAACAAATAGACCAATTTAAAAGCTCACCCGATGGCTTGGGCACACTAAGAACGAAAACTGATGCTAGATATATAGTTGCTCAGTCAGGTGCCTCTTTTTCTGTCGTTTCTCTTACTGGGCCCGCATTGGATTTATCTGAATTCACCCTTGCACAACGTCCTTTTGTTGCCGATGAAATCTTTGTTTATAGTGCTCGTGATCTATATCGTCCAGGTGAATCGGTTGATTTTAATGCCTTATTACGAGGTCAAGATGGTCAACGTATTAAGGCAATAGCCCTGAAAGCAAACATTAAAGATCCCAGTGGTCAAACGGCTAAAGATTTTACTTGGCGCAGTAACAGCGATGGTTACTTTCATCAGCAATTTACTATACCAAAAGATGCAAAAACAGGAACTTGGCTGCTAGAAATTCGTAAACATAAACACATATTAGCGAGCTATAAATTTAAAGTTGAAGAATTTTTGCCCGAGCGTTTGAAGCTTACCTTTAACCAAGGCGAAACAGCTAAACTGTATCAACTTAATGACAAGCTAACCGTTAATGTCTTAGGTGAATACTTATATGGTGCGCCAGCATCGGGTAATCGCTTTGAATCACGTATTGTAATTACTCCCCAGCGTCAGCCTTTTGATGCATTAAAAGGTTTTCAGTTTGGTAATATTATTGAAAAAAACCTAAGCCAACAATATAAATTAGCCGATGTAAAACTAGACTCCCAAGGCAAAACAGCAATCACCATAGAAAATCGCTGGGCTAAGGTTAAATCACCAGTACAAGTGACCTTACAAGCAAGTTTATTTGAAACGGGTGGTCGAGCAATTTCAAGACGCCATCAAACAACCGTTATTTCGGGTAATATGCTCATTGGCATAAAACCTCATTTTAAAAATAACCCAGAGCACAATAGCCGAGTTACCTTTGATGTGGTTACCACAAATGCACAGGGTAAATTAACTAAAAACGCTGCCTTAGATGTTAAATTAGTGAGAGAAGACCGTCGTTATTTTTGGGAGTTTAACAATAGTGATGGCTGGCATTATCGTTGGTCAGACAGTGAATTTGTTGAATACAACAGTGCTGTCGATACCAATGCTAATAAAGCCAGTCAGTTAGACGTGCCCGTTGAATACGGCCGTTATCGTTTAGAAATTAGCGATGCGGCAACTAAAACAATGACCAGTGTACGATTTTTTGCCGGCCATGACTGGTATAGCTCATGGCGAAATAATCAATCATCATCGCAAGCTGCTCGTCCAGATAAAGTATCGCTCGCTTGGGATAAAGCTTCGTATAACGCAGGTGATGTTGCACAATTAAGCATAGTGCCACCAAAAGCAGGTGAAGCATTACTGCTGATAGAGTCGGACAAGCTGCTTTATTCACAGCGCATTTCCATACCTGCTGAGGGGCTTAATGTTGCGATAAACATTGATGAAAAATGGCAACGCCATGACATTTATGCCTCAATTGTGCATTTACAGTACGGCGATAATAAAAAACGCATTACCCCAACGCGCGCCATCGGTTTAATTCATTTACCACTTAACCGCGAGTCACGTAAGCTTGAGCTTGAGATAGAGTCTGCTAAGGAAATTTATCCTAACCAAAGCTACCAAGTTAAAGTAAAAGTGAATGGGCATGCTGATCAACAAGCTAAATTAACCTTAGCTATGGTTGATGTTGGCGTTTTAAGCCTAACCGATTTTGATACACCTGATGTTCACCAGTTCTTTTTTGAACCAAGACGTTTTCAAGTAGATAGCCGAGACTTGTATCAAAACTTAATTGACTTAAATGATGCGCCACTAGCGAAACAAAAATTTGGTGGTGATGCAGAATTAAGTCGCGGCGGTAAAAAAGCGCAAGCTGAAGTACAAATACTGTCACTCTTTAGTGGCTTAGTTGCTGTAGATAACAAGGGCTACGCAACTGTCGCTTTTGATATTCCTGACTTTAACGGCAGAGTACGCTTAATGGCGATCGCTTTTACCGATGATAAATTTGGCTCTGCGGAAAGTGAAATGACTATCGCTGCACCTATTGTTAGTCAAATAGCCATGCCGCGCTTTTTAGCAACCGGTGACCATTCAACCTTTGCCCTTGATTTACACAACTCCACCGAACAAACGCAAACATTAACCGTGGCTTTAACCACGACAGGCCCCGTTAGTCTCACTAGTGCTGATTCTAAAAGCAACTCGAAGAGTGATGCTACTGCCAACAATAGCCAAGAAATCATCTTAGCAGCCAAAGAAAAAACCACTTTGATCTACCCTGTTTCGGTTGGTAGCCAAGAAGGACGATCGAAAGTATCACTATCTGTACAAGGGGTTGAGGGCTATCCCATCGATAGAAACTGGCATATCGCCGTACGATCAGCCTATCCAGCATTAATTGAGTATAAAAATGCCACGTTAATTAAAGATCAATCTTTTAGTTTTAGCCCAAGTGATTACGCTCATTTAAAAGCAAATACTCTTGAGGCGGTGTTATCGGTAAATAATATGGTTGAATTTAACAGCCGCGAACAAATGAAACATTTACTAAAATATCCTTATGGCTGTTTAGAGCAATCGACCAGTTCAACCTACCCCTGGTTATATGCTAATAAAGAAATACTAGATTCCCTTGATTTAAAAAATACGTCTAATAAACATCGCTTGGAAAGCATTAACTATGGTTTATCACGCATTCAAGCCAAAGCATTGAAAAATGGTAGTTATGGTTTATGGAGCAATACCAGTCAAGAAGAGCATTGGTTAACTGCTTACGTCGGAGACTTTTTAACGGATGCTAAAGAACAAGGTATTGAAGTTAATCGCCAGCAATACCAAAAAACCATGGCTCGCTTAACGACTTATTTAAAAAATCAAAATGGTACTTATACCAACCGTTGGTCAGAATCAGTAAAACATTACGATTTTGCTTACCGTGCTTATGCGGGGTATGTGTTATCTCGACACAATAAAGCGTCATTATCCAAGTTACGTGATCTGGCTAAACACAAAAGCAAAGATGCTGAAAGTCAGTTAGCTTTAATTCACTTAGCCTTAGCGCTTAAAAATCAAGGTGATGACGTGAATAGCCAAGCCATGTTTGATAAAGCTGTAGTGCTTGAACGTGGTACGAAATATTTAAGTGATTATGGTTCGGTTATTCGCGATAAGGCACTGATAATTCATTTATTAATTAAACATGAATATCAACTTGATTATGCCTTTGATACTGCTCTAGCACTTTCAAAAATACTCGCCGATAAAAAGTATTTAAGCACACAAGAGCGTAATGCACTTTTTCTTGCCAGCATATCTTTAGAGCAAGGCGAGCAAAAGGATTGGCAAGCGCTACTTAGCTTTAATCAAGCGAAATCAACGATACAAAAATCAGGTGCTTATACACAAAAATTATCGGCAACTGATTTACAGCAAGGGTTAAGCTTAACAAATAACTCTGCTGATCGTCTGTATGTTAACTTTGCTTATCAAGGTGTTAGTAAAACAAAACCGCAAGCAACAACGGGTGATTTGACCATTGAACGAGACTACTACGACAGCAAAGGTCAGCAGATAGATGCCAGTAAGTTAAAAGTTGGCGATATGGTATTAGTAGCTATTCGTGTTTATTCCGAGCGCCGAAGCCCGGACTTATTAGTGGTTGATTTATTACCTGCTGGTTTAGAATTAGAGAATCAGAATTTAAGCCACGCAATTAAACTCGACAGCATTATCTTTGATGGTAAACCCGCTAGTGAATGGCAAAAGAAAACCAATATATTACATCAAGAGTTTAGAGACGATCGTTATGTTGCTGCGATTGATGTCGGTTATAGAGGCACTAGTTACTTATTTTATTTAGCTCGCGCGGTAACACCAGGAAAATACCTAGTACCAGCCCCGTTAGTTGAAAACATGTATCAACCAGATAAAAACGCAGTGGGTGATACCCTAGATACCATTGAAATTACTAACTTATAAAATAAAGCAAGCGGCAGGCACTAAGCGATTTTGGCTCGGCACCATTATCGCTAGCATGTTGCTATTATTTTACTGCTTACATCTTGCCTACCCTCTTAATATTCCTAAAGCACAAAAGAGCTTTGCTCAAGTGGTTTATGCTGATGACGGTCGTGCGCTGCGTGCTTTTGCTGATAGCAATGGTATATGGCGCCAACAAGCTGACCTTAACTCGGTTTCACCACTTTATATTCAAGCGCTATTAACTTATGAAGACCAATATTTTTGGTCGCATTTTGGCGTAAATCCAGTGTCGTTATTGCGCGCTTTATATTTAAATTGGCGTTGTGGCTGTATCGTTTCTGGCGGTTCAACCCTTAGCATGCAAGTTGCGCGTATTTTACATCCTCATAGCCGCACTATCTCTGGAAAGTTAGTACAAATATTAAGGACACTGCAATTAGAGCTAAGCTTATCGAAAGAAGAAATTTTAACACTCTATTTAAACTATGCACCATTTGGCGGTACTGTTGAAGGTGTTGAAGCGGCAAGTCAGGCTTATTTAGGCAAATCAGCAAAGCAACTTAGCCATGCTGAAGCAGCATTGCTGGCCGTATTACCGCAAAGCCCATCAAAAATACGCCCTGACCGTTACCCACACAGAGCTGAAAAAGCACGTAACAAGGTACTAAAACGTTTAGCTAGTCAGCAGGTATGGTCAGCTGCAATAATAAAAAGTGCCCAGCAAGAACAAGTGTATGCGGCTAAGCCAAGCAGACCTAACTACGCGCCTTTGCTGGCAAGAAAATTGATACGAGAGTTTCCGCAACATAAAAAAATTAACAGCACCATAGATTATGATTTGCAGATCGGCCTTGAAGACCTATTAAAAAACTTTATTAGTAACCAGCCAGATAAAAGCTCCGCCGCAGTATTGGTAATTGATAATAAAAAAGGCACGGTAAAAGCTTATATTGGCTCCGCTGATTTTAATGATAAATCTCGCTTTAGTAATGTTGATATGATTAGCGCTATTCGCTCACCGGGTTCAACCTTAAAACCCTTTATATACGCCAGCGCGATTGATAAAGGCTTAATACATTCACATAGCTTGCTAAACGATAGCCCTCGTTATTATTCTGATTACAAACCAGAAAACTTTACTGGTCAGTTCAGCGGCCCGGTCAGTGTGCAAAGCGCCTTACAACGATCATTAAATGTACCTGCCGTACAGGTACTTGAGCATTTAGGCGCGCAAAATTTTTATAATCAATTAGCATCAGCGGGCATTAAATTAACTTTACCGAAAGCCGCAAAACCTAACTTATCTATTGCGCTAGGCGGTGCAGGCATTAGTTTATGGCAATTAGTTCAAGCTTATTCAAGTCTGACTAATCAAGGCAAAGTATTATCTCCTCGTTATTATAATGAGCCCGTAGCTGCTGACAATCAAAGTGAAATTCAAAACAAAACGGCTGATTCACCACGTTATCTAATGAGTGACAGTGCCGCTTGGATTACCTATAAAATGCTTATTGATAACCCTAGGCCCAATGCTTTATTAAGTGAAAATATTCGCCGAACTACCAATGATATAGCTTGGAAAACGGGTACCAGTTATGGTTTTAGAGATGCATGGGCTATTGGCACAAGTGCAAAATATACCCTTGGTGTTTGGCTAGGACGCCCTGATGGCACTCCACAACCAGGTCACTATGGCGGCTTAACGGCAGCACCGCTGTTATTTAATATCTCAGATGTCCTGCATCAAAATGACCATGTTTGGCTTAACAAGCCTGAAAAAGTTAGTACAACAGAAATCTGCTGGCCTCTGGGTAAAAGCAAAAAGCAGACAGCTGAAGATTTATGTCATGTTTCACACCAAGCATTTACCCTTGCAGGGTTAACCCCGAATTCATTAGCAGCGATTAATCATGATAAATGGCAAATGAACCCACAGCCTTATTGGCAAGAAACAGCAACGGGATTATTGACTGACTTTGCTTGCCCTGAAGAGAAAACCAAAAAGTATATGGCGTTGTGGCCAAAGTCACTTGAACCTTGGTTACCGAAAAAGTTCACCCGTGCGGCAATGTTACCGAAAAAAAGCCAACACTGTACCAAGCTCACGACACCAAACTTTGGCGATATTAAAATAATTGGCTTAGCGAAAGACACTGAAATAATAAGTCTCAGTGTTAATAAACCACCGGTAATTAATTTTTCGGTTTTGGGCAGTAGCGGCCAGCTTGATTGGTATCACAATGGCAGTTTTGTAAAAAGCTTAGCCAGTAAACAAAGTTTTTTTTACGCAGCTAAGAGTTATGGTGAGCAGCAAATAGCGGTGATTGACTCTCATGGTAACAGTGACATGATCACCTTTCAGGTAAGTGACGCTAGATAAGTTTGACTTCTCATTAAGTGATGATTTTCTCTTAGCTAAACCAAGCAATACTCCCCCCGAAAAAATATGATTTGCTAGTTCAAGGATAGTATTTTGTCTTAATGGCATTAAACTACAATCTAGCTAACAATATTGAGAACTTGATGACTAACTCATTAAGCGTTCGATATGACGAATATGATAAGCTCCTATTAAACTGGCTAGTGGTATTTTTATTTTTTAACTAGCCAAATACTTTAAGGCGCAGCTAAGGCATTAACTATGATTCTAGCCATAGACCAAGGCACTACCGGCACAACTATCAGAATTACCACGGCTCAAGGTCAGGAAGTTGGCGCGGCATATAATGAATTTCAACAATTCTACCCTAGGCCAACTTGGGTTGAACATGATGCCATGGAAATTTGGCAAGTTACTCAAGATAGTATCTTACAGGCTTTAAAATCAGCTAAGTTAACCTCTGCTGAGATCACTTGCATTGGCATTACCAATCAAAGGGAAACCACAGTTGTCTGGCATAAAAAGACGGGTAAGCCGGTATATAATGCCATTGTTTGGCAATGCCGGCGATCAGCGGGGCTTTGTCAAAAAATAAAAAGCTTAGGTAAAACCGACTGGCTTCATCAAAAAACCGGCCTGATGCCTGATGCCTATTTTTGTGCCACTAAACTGCAGTGGTTATTTAATGAAAAGCCAGAGTTAAAAGCCTTGGCAGAAAATGGCGAACTTGCTTTTGGCACCATAGATTCATGGCTGATGTGGCAACTAAGTCATGGTAAGGCGCATTGCACCGACCATAGCAATGCTTCGCGTACCATGCTTTATAATATTCACCAGCAACAATGGGATGATGATCTGCTGGAGTTTTTTGATATTCCTAAGTCAATATTGCCAAGCATTAAAACCTCAGCAGGCTTATTCTGTCATAGCGCTGCCGATGGCTTTCTTGGCGCAGAAATTCCTATTACCGGTGTTGCTGGCGACCAACAGTCGGCTTTATTTGCTCAACAGTGTACCCAAGCGGGTATGATCAAAAACACCTATGGCACAGGTTGCTTTATGTTGATGTATACCGGTGACCAACCTTACTTATCTAATAAAGGTCTATTGACTACCATTGCTTGTGACAAAAATGGTCAGCCAGCTTATGCACTTGAAGGGGCTGTTTTTATCGCAGGAGCGGCGGTGCAATGGCTTAGAGATCAATTACAACTTATTGACCATGCCAGTGAAACTGAAACGTTAGCCTTAAGTGTCAGTGATAATAATGGTGTTTATTTCGTGCCGGCCTTTAGCGGCTTAGGCGCGCCACATTGGGATATGCAGGCGACAGGGGCGATAACAGGGTTAACTCAGGGCTGTACTAAAGCGCATATAGTTAGAGCCACGTTAGAAGCTATTGCTTTTCAAAGCTATGATCTGATGCAGTTGATGCAGCAAGAAAGTACTCTTAACATTGAGCAACTGAAAGTTGATGGCGGCGCCTGTGCCAATAATTTTCTACTGCAATTTCAAGCGGACTTATTGGGCGTCACCATTGAGCGACCAGCCAATATAGAATCAACCGTATTAGGCGCGACTATTTTAGCGGCTATAGGGCAAGGTATTTGGAACGCTGAAACTATACCTGCAAGTTTATATGGTGAAATAGAATATTTTACCGGAAACATGCCGCAAGCTCAGGGTAAAACTTTACTTGCGGGTTGGCACAATGCCGTTAATAAGTGCCTTACTTCTGTTTTGAACTAATTCACTCTAAACGTTTTAGTTATCGTTGCTGGCTCGAAGCGGAAATTACCGCGAATTGTCGCCTTGAGTAAGCTACCTTTTGCTAAGCTAGCGCTCACGGCACCACTGTCTAAATCAATTTCTTCATTACGGTTGCTCGACCACTCGATGGTGATACCTTCAATATCATACTTATCAAGATTTTTTGGTAAATTGAATGCTCCGCTGCGATAGTAAACGCCAGTCCTATTTTCCATTATTATGCCAGCGGTTAAAAATTGCTGTGCAGCACTAAGTGGCGAACCAATAATACTGTTTGTACTTAAATAGTTGATGGTATCAGCCCCGAAAAGGTAGGTGTCACCGGTAGTGTAAACCACCTTGTCAGAGAGCACTGCGACTTGCTCTATGGTGTTATCAAAGTCAGTAAGTATTGCTTTGACGGTAAAGTCATTGTTCTTGTGTTTAACCAAGCTGATATTTTTGTCATTTGCCACAACAGTCATTTTTGTTATGGCATTACTACTTAAAATACTTGGTGGATAAGGCAACACTAAACTCTTATTCAAGATAAGTTTATTATCAACAATATCTATAAAGCTGAGCTCTTGTTGAGCAATATTGATGGCGGCAAGTTGTTTATCACCACTAAAGTGAACTTGACTGAGCTTTTGATTACCATACTGATAACTTGCTAATAATTTCATGTTATTGGTGTCAATTAGCGATAACTTACCACTTTCTGGCTCGGTATAAGCGAGTAACTCGCCATTGGGAGATAAGGCAATGTGATCAAGTTCAATAAAGTCAGGCACCCGATAACCAAAGTCTGGTGCTAATGCTAGGCTCTCACCTGAAAGGCGATATATTATATGGCCTAAGCCATCATCAAGTACTACCGCTAATAACTTACTGTCGATACTACTGGCCATGGTAACCATGGCATCGTTATAGCAACTGGCTTCACTATCAAAAATAGGTGGAATTACGGTAGGTACATTGATAACGGGGAGAGATGTAGATGCAGAAGTATAGCCATCAATATTACTTGCTGTCAGACTGCTGCTCTTAGCTCTTGGTGCTTGCTCTTCATCATCTTTATTAGCCTGAACATTGGATAAAAATAAACCATGCTCACCACTAGTATTACAAACATCCGTTATTCCAGATGCTGCTTTACTGGTTAATATAAAGAAATTATTGCTATTAACATGCTGCTTTATTTTAGTGATATCCGTGCTGCGGGTTTGGTTTAAATAATCAAACCAATCATAATCATCCTCATCACCATGGTCGTCGTCATCATGATGGTCATCATGGTCGTCGTCATCATCCTTTGCTGAAGCAACACTTAGTTGACTGTATGCGCGCACCAGTGCATTTTTCTGCTTGCTTGCGCTACTGGTGTTTTTGCTTATGCCCTGGTTCTCAATATTGGCATAAGCACCACTATTGGCATTTAAGCTAATTAATTTATTATCACTGGTTACTATAATGGCTCGTCCGGTAATCGGGTGTAAATCAAATTGACTAAACCTGACACTACTATCTTCATCAAGCAAATATGAATTACCTGTCACTAAATTTGGATAAACGAGGGCATCAGCATGAACCTGCGATGTTTGCACTGCAAGGTTATTGCTATAAATCATCAAGTCAACCATAGCTGCAATAGGCAAATAGCGATTATCAGCAGTAATGGCTTGGGCTTTAATAATTGAGGAAATTATTTGGTTGCCTTCACTGATCGGGCCATCAAATTTATCTAACTTGCTAAAATCTATATTGAGTTTTTCAGTTAAGTAGGACTTAGCGTGATCTATGCTGCCATTTACTAGTGGGTTATACATAACTTCATTATTTATCAAGGTGGTAAATGGCGTTACTAATGCGCTACCTGCAATAGCTGAAAGGGTAAAGTCATCGTATACAGCAAGAATCGGACTTTGATTTACTAACAACTCTTGTTCACTTGCTAACAACTCAGCTTCACCAGTATCACATTGACCATTTAAATTACTGTCAATGCAACTGGACTTATTGGCACTGTATTTAGCTTGTTCATATTCTGGGATTAAAGCGTCATTATTATCAGTGTCACTGTTACAGCCAAATAACAAACTTACTATCATAATTTTAACTAAAAAAAAGTATTTTAAGTGCATGGAGAATTGGTCAACTAATGGGGAATTAGCCAAATTATCCCATTAGATAGTAATAAGATCAACAACCTTAATGATAATTGTTTTTGTTTGCGTTATTTGTTTTCTCTAGGTAAAATAACCAAAAAATAACATTAATTAACCCTGTGAAGCATCATGTTAACAATTTATCGTAATTTTCAAACTTTTTTACAAGACCAACGGGGCGTTTCTGCCATTGAATACGCCGTATTAGCCGCCATTATTGTTGGTTTACTGGTGTCAGCATTTGGTGGTGATGAAGGCTTGAGTTCTATTATTGAGCAAACTTTTGAAACCATTAAAACTAAGATTACAGAACTTACTGCAGCAGAGTAATTAGCAAAGCTTGATATTGAAAAGCTGAAGTTAAGCAATGCTTACCATTACCCTGTTCATCACTTGGCTTTATTACTTGTTAGCAGTGTTATTAGCTAGCGCAGTATATTTAGATTGGCGCTATCGGCAGTTGCCGAACTGGTTGTCTCTACTGGTGTTGTTAAGTGGGGTAGCAACTCTTCTCTTACAGCAAGCTCTTGCTAGCGCATCGTATGATGAATTAGGGCTGCGAATGTTAACTGCTTTGCTACTTATACTGGCAGCATTGCCGGTTTATTACTTAGGTGGTTTAGCTGCTGGCGATATCAAACTTATTGCTGCGCTATCTGTTTGGTTTGAATTTGAACAGCTCAAGACTTTTTTGCTGCTAACAACACTCATAGGCGGTTTTTTAGCACTAATAATTATCTGCTACAACTTTTGTTTAACATTGCTTAGTTTCCGTTACCAAAGCAATAAAACAAAAATCACCACAGTTCCCTATGGCATAGCTATCTCACTTGGCACTGCCCTTGTTTTATTTTAATTACAGATTTAGGAGTGCTGGTTTCGATGTTTTCGACCAGAAATATAATTTATCTAACTTTTAGCATCGCGGTTATTGGTGTTATTGGTATTTACTTGCAGCTAAGTGGCACTAAAGCAATTAACACTGCAATAGCAAATGAAGCGCCGATTTCGGTATTAACACTTAATACCGACCTTGATGCCGGAAAAGCTATTTTAGCGCAACATTTTAGTTGGCAGTTAATCTCAGAGCAACAAACACAAAATCTTGTTGGTTTAATTAAACGTCAAGATTTTAAATTGAAAAATTTTAAAGGTGCCATCAGTCGCTACCCACTAGTTAATGGCGATTATGTTCGTCTTGATAGTTTAGTTTTGCCACATGACAGTGACTTTCTCACTACCTCGTTGGTTAAAGGTAAGCGTGCTATGGCCATTAAGGTTGATGCGCAATCAGCTATTGCTGGTTTAGTTAGCCCCGGAGATAGAGTTGATGTGATTTTCTATCACAAGTTAAAACGTAGTGAAGAACAAGATGTTTGGCAGATTAACGCCAGTGCCTCGGTAAGACAACTGGTTACTAATGTGCGTTTAATTGCCGTTGACCGTCAACTCAATAAGCAAGAAGTTGCTGATGATAGTCGTAAGGGCAGTAAAATTAAATACGATGATCACAGTACTGTTACTTTAGAAGTAACGGTTAAGCAGGCACAAAAACTAGCGATGGCACAACAACTGGGCCGCTTAAGTTTATTATTGCGTGGCTCATCAGGACAATATGGCCAACTTGCGGCCACTGAAGATATTAGCATTAATACTGTCTTTGCCGATATTTTACCGCAATTTGACCAACACGCTCAGCGCGCACAGATGGTATTAATGCAAGGCGAAAAACAGGTACTTAGTCATGCTAAAGAAAAGCAATCAGGAGAGAAGTAAGATGACTGCTAAATCTTTTATTTGCCAAGTTAAATTGGCCTTAGCTAGTTTATTGTTCATTTATGCGGGGCAGAGCTTAGCTTTAGAATTAAGCATAAGTGAAGGTTATTTAATTAACTTACCCAGTAACGCCAAAACTATTTTTATTGCGAACCCTAATATTGCCAGCTATCAGGTACCTGCGGCGAATAAAATTTTTGTTTTTGGTCGTCAAGCGGGCAGCACCAATTTATATGCCCTTGATAATAGTGGCTCGGTTATTTTTTCAGAAAAAATAAAAGTGCAACACAATATTAGTGAATTAAATGCGCAAGTTGCTGAGTTATATCCACAAGCAAGGGTTGAGGCCATTTCAAACAATGGCCAATTATTGCTAAAAGGCACAGTGCCATCAGCCATTATGGCCACGGCGGTCATTGAATTAGCACGCAGTTATATGGTTTCTGTCGATAATGAAGGTACTGGTGAGGAACAAAAAAATGCCAGCGATAATAGCAATAACCAAGTGTTAGAGCCAATTAACCAGCTGTCGGTCACTTTACCCAATCAAGTCAATATCCGGGTACGTATTGCTGAAGTTGCTCGTACAGTTACTACCCAATTAGGTCTGCATCCAGGGGAGAACTTCTTAGGTATACAAAATGCCAATTGGAGTCAGGGCAGCTTGGAAAGTTCGAGCATGGATATCAATCAAGCGGTTGGAAAAGTTATTGGCGTTGATATCTTTGGTGGCTTAAATAAGATTTTCGGTCTAAAGCTTAACTCGCACAGCATAATGCTTGATGCCTTAGCAAAAGAGGGGGCGGCAAAAATATTAGCTGAGCCCAACTTAACCGCTATGTCTGGCGAAACCGCCACTTTTATGGCTGGTGGTGAATTCCCTATTCCGGTGAGTTTAACGCCAAATGGTCAAGTGGTGATCGAGTTTAAGCAATATGGCGTATTACTTAACATAACGCCAACAGTGCTAAGTGATAGGCGTATTAGTTTACAAATTGAACCGGAAGTCAGCAGCTTGGATCACAATAGTGCACAGATTTTTAATGGTTTATCTGTACCGGGCATTAAGGTCAGGCGTGCTAAAACCACCGTTGAGCTGGCCAGTGGAGAAAGTTTTATGCTGGCAGGGTTACTGATGAATGATGAAAGTAATAGTGTTAGTAAATTTCCTTTCCTTGGTGATATCCCCGTACTTGGCGCCCTGTTTCGCTCAACTAACTATAATCGTAACGAAACAGAGTTAGTGATTATTGCCGAAGCCTATGTGGTGGAGCCATCGCGCGAAAAGAACTTGGCCCTGCCAACAGATTTTTATACCCCGTATAGTGATCTAGAGCGCTTATTTAATGTCTCTTGGCAACAAGATGCGTTGGTGCCGGATTTACCGATTAATGACAAGCAACCTAGGCTGCTTGGCGATAACGGCTTTTACTATTGATAGCTCAACAAACGCTGTAACCGCAGCAACAAGAAGATATTTTATGTTATTCCAGACCCCCTTAATGATATTCACAGTTATGCTACTAACTGGCTGTAGTTATACCCTTAGCCAATACACAGATGCGCCAGAAGCAGCCAAAGCCGTAGCGATAGAGCTAGAACTTGTTAATGCTCAACTTGAACTCGCGCCATTAGCTCAAACGCTTAGTGGCCAACAACAAGCGACATTGCACAAATTTATTGCCTTGCAAGGCAATAGCTACCCACAGCGAGTCATAGTTACTGCTAATGAGCAGTTAATTACTCGCCACCAAGAACAATTACGTCAATTGTTATTAACGCTGGGTATACAGGCAAGTAATATTGCTTTTCGTTATAGCGACAAATCTGCTAATAGCTTAATTATTACTAGTGAGTATTTTCGTGCTATTGCGCCAGCATGTCATCGTACTAGTTATGCTGATTTAGGCTGCGCTAGCAGTCGCAACCTCGCCATGATGGTTGCCGATCCAGTGCAATTAATACGCGGCGCTAGCTTAGCGCCAATGGACGGGGTTAAAGCTACGGAGGCGATTAAACGTTATCGTCACCCCACTGAAGCGCCAAAAAGCGAAACCCTAGTTAATTTGACCAAGGTGAAGTAATGACGACTTCAGTAATCAATGCCCCACAAAGTCTTACCCTGCAGAAAAGTCAGCACACAAGTCAGCAACAAGCGGCTAGCTTACTTGCTTTTGTTACCGATAAAAGCAATGAGCTGTTATTGAATAAAGTATTCAGTAATTTTTCAACGTCTATGCAAAGCCTCAATTCAGGCAGACCGGAAAGCGATGGCGGTATCACTAAGGCTATTAATGGCAATATAGACTATGCCATCAACTATTTGCGTGATAATCAATCACCGAAAATTCTTATTGTCGACATAGATGAAGAAGAGCAAGTCATTAGCTCAATAAACGCACTCGCTCACGTATGCGAGCCTGGTACACGTGTATTGGTCATTGGTAGCAGTGATAATGTCGACTTGTATCGTGAACTGAAAAACATGGGTATTGATGATTATTTATGTAAGCCACTAAATCAATCATTGTTGTTGCATGTTTTAGGGCGAGCAACAGGCAAGGTGCACCAAACTGCTAGGGTCGGCAGTGGCAAAAGTATCGCGATTGCCGGCTGTAGTGGTGGTGTAGGGGTTTCTACCATAGCGGCAAATTTAGCTAGAGCATTTGCTAATCATGGCTCTAAAACGTTAGTGACAGATCTTAATTGTTACGGCGGTGATATCGACTTATTACTCAATGCCAGTACCCATGCTGGTGTTGGTTTGGTGACCTTGCTTAATGAACAGAAAAGTATTGATAAGTTATTGATAGAAAGATCTTGTTTGCAAATAGCACCGCGTTTGTATTTATTGAAATCTCTAGGGCAAAAATATCATTTTGACAGCCAAAACTATCAGAAATTAGCGCAAGTTTTGGCGGAAGAGTTTAACTATCTGGTCTGGGATTTACCGGCACATTTACTCAATGAGCCAGGCATTGCCGACACCTTGTTTAATGCCGATGTACAAGTGATAGTTTGTAGTCCCACTTTAGCAAGTTTACGCCAGTGTAAAGCTTTATTAACTCAACTGGGCCAGCAAAGGTATGCACAGCGGACTTTATTGGTGTTAAACCTATTGCACGGCAATAGCGAGCATAGTTTATCGCAAACCATGTTAGAGCAGCACCTAGAACGCAGTTTTGATCATGTACTACCTTATGCGCCGAAAAAGGTGTTGAAAGCGGCAGAGCTGGGTGAGTCGCTATTAAGTGAGGTTCATGGGGTTGGTCGAAGTTTATTGGCACTAAGCAATGATATTTTAGGTGTTAGCCAACAAGCTAATAACTCCTTATTGGCACGCTTTATACCTTTGCGTAGCTGGTATAAAAAAGCCAGAGGTAAAGCCTAATGTTTGGTCGTAAGGTGAGTGAACCTGATAATCAATCCGCTTGCCAGCCTGATAGCGAGGCAGTAACAGCAGCTAAAACTGATACTGTGTTAACAACCGAGCTTCCACAGCTCAGTCGCCAAGTTTTGTCGGCCAATACTCAGGAAGGTATTCAGCAAGGAATTCAACAAAGTCAGCATGATAACAGCAGCGAGGATGTTGAGTTAGATGCACAAGTATATCAAGTGATCCGTGAGCAAATTTTTGCCAGCATAGATCCCTCAGTGGCAACCAAGTTAAAACAAGATGAACTTGCCGAGCGAATTTTACAAGCGGTGACATCCATCGCCAATCAGCAGCGCTTGCCATTAACTTTTCAAGCGCAGCAGCAAATAGCGCAACTATTATTAGCCGATATGATCGGCTTAGGCCCGCTACAGGCATTGCTTGATGATGACAGTGTTAATGATATTTTGATTAATGGCTTTGATAAAGTTTATGTTGAGCGTGGTGGTAAGTTATCACTTACTAAAGCAAAATTTCGAGATGAAAACCATTTATTGCATGTTGCGCGTCGTATCGCCTCGGCGGTTGGGCGTCGTATCGATGAAAGTAAACCTATGGTTGATGCTAGGTTAGCCGATGGCAGTCGGGTCAATATTGTTATTCCACCGCTAAGTTTATCTGGTACCACTATTTCAATCAGAAAATTCTCCACCATGGGCTTGCAGTTAGAACACCTAGCCGAAAAAGGTGCTATGTCTGCTGGCATGGTCACTTTTTTGAAAATCATCAGCCATTGTCGACTCAATATCTTAGTTTCTGGTGGTACCGGTGCCGGTAAAACCACGCTGCTAAATGCCTTGTCTTATCAAATAGATGAGCAAGAGCGTATTGTTACCATCGAAGATGCGGCTGAGTTAAAATTGCAACAAGCCCATGTGGTTACCCTGGAAAGCCGTCCGGCTACTTTAGAGGGGGGCGCAGAAATATCGCTAAGAGAGTTACTTAAAAATGCTCTGCGCATGCGACCAGATCGCATCATCATAGGTGAAGTGCGCGGTGAAGAGGCCTTTGAAATGATGCAGGCAATGAATACCGGTCATGATGGCTCTATGTCTACCTTACATGCTAACTCTGCCCGTGACGCCTTAATTCGATTAGAAAATATGCTGCTGATGGGACAAGTTAATTTACCACCGTTAGCACTTAAAAGGCAGATGAATTCAGCCATTGATATTATTATGCATATTGAACGTATGCGTGATGGCAAGCGCCGTATCACCAGTATTTGTGAGTTGGTTGGCATTGAAGGTGATAACCTATTAGTGCAAGATTTATTTAGCTACAAGTTCAGCCATGAATTAAGCAATGGTGAACTAGATGGTGAATTTATTAGCCATAAAATACAGCCTTATTGTCTGGATAAAGTTCGCTACTTTGGCCTTGAGTCACAACTATTAAAGTCAATGGGATTGTCATGATACTGTTGTTGCTGACTTTTATTTTTTTAGCACTAACTTGTGTCTTTTATTGGCTTAAATACCAACAAGAGCAGCGTTTACATGCAACTCGTATCAAACGCTACCTTAATTTAGCTACGGAAAAGCCTAGTGGTAGCGCTGAGTTATTATTATTCAAAAAAAATAGCCAATACCAAGGCTGGCGGTTGTGGTTATATAGTAACCAACAAAGGTTTGTTGCTGTGATGCCAATGAAATTAGCGAGGCGCCTTGGCTTGGTTGCCGCTTTGTTGGCGCCTGTTTTATGGTGGAGCACCTCTGTATTGCCAATTTACGGACAATTGTTCGTTCTTATTAGCGTTTACCTTAGCGCAAGTCTATTTATTGTCCGCTGGTTACAACACCGGAAATTACAACGCTTTGAAGCTGACTTTCCCACGGCCATTGCCAGTATTAGCCGCGCGGTAAGTGCTGGCGTATCGGTGCCCGCAGCCATTGCTCATGTAAGCCAAGAAATGGCTGGTCCTGTCGGGGAGACCTTTACCCGTATCAATGATTTATTAGCCATAGGTACTTCATTGGAGCAGGCATTACAAGATGCCGCTTTGCGGATACAACTTGCCAGTTTTAAGTTTTTTACCGTGACCTTGTTATTAAATCAACATGCGGGTGGTCAGTTGTCGCAAATATTAAGGCAATTGATGGAGAACTTGCATCAACGTAAAGCCTTGCAGCAAAAGGTTTTAGCCATGACCGCTGAACCGCGCACCTCAGCAAAAATTATTGCGCTAATGCCGCCTATGTTTCTCCTGTTATTTTGGTTCCAAGCCCGATATATTTTTGATTATTTGTTTTCTGACGAACGTGGGCAAGTGATAGCAATTTATTCCTTTATCAGCATAGTTTTAGGGCTTTATATCATAGCAAAAATGAGTAAAGTCGATGAGTAGAGGCCTTAATCTTGGATAATTTATGGATGCTGATCAGTGTATTTCTTTTTATTACCGGTAGTAGTTTAACCTTACTGCTGGCCAAAAAAGCCTTGCGTGAAGAGCTGCAGCAAGAACGATTACAACGGCATATTCACAACACAGTACAAATTTCTGCCAGTGGCGAAGCACTTTTTACCACTAAACAAGAGGTGCATTGGTTAAAAAAAGAAACCGTAAAATTGCAAGCTGCGCTTCATGGCGCTGGTTTATTTCAGCCTAAGGCGCTGGCGTACTTATTACTAACAAAACTGCTATGTGCGCTATTGGCATTTTTATTGGCTTGGTTATTTTTGGGCTACGAAGCGAGCGCAGGTAGTAGCAAGTTATGGTTATTTGCCGGTATGGCTTTTATTGCCAACTTAATCCCAGATTACTATTTAGAGCAAGTACAAAAGCGCAATCAAGCAGAAATAGTTAAAGCTTTGCCGGATAGTTTAGCTTTGTTAGTTATCTGCTTAGAGTCGGGAGCCACCCTCGAACGTGCCCTGACTATTGTCAGTGAGCAATTAGTGGATGTTTATCCTCAACTTTCTAAGCAGTGGCAATTGACCTTGGCACAAATGAAAATTGATCCAGATAAAAAAGTAGCCTTAATAGCATTAGCAGAGCGTAACCAATCAGAAGAAATTAACGCCTTAGTCACGGTCTTGATTCAAGCCGAACGTTTTGGCTCACCGTTGGCACAAACCTTACGCAATTTTTCTGATGAAATTAGAGAGTTGCGTAAGCTAAAGTTGGAAGAAAATATCGCAAAACTCAGCGCTAAAATCACTTTACCTATGCTGTTACTGGTATTTTTTCCCTTGTTACTTATTTTAGTTGCGCCGCAAGTTGCGCTGTTAACTGATGCACTCAAAGGAATGCAATAGTGAATAAAAAATCCATAGTTAAGCAAATGAAAGCTACTCTTTTACTGCTGAATTTCATCATGCTTTTTTTACTCAGCGGCTGTCAAACGCCAGTACCTGAAATAAAAGCTGAATTATCAGAAACCACCTTAGCAAATATTGCTTTGCAAAGTGGTGATATGCGCAGTGCCATTGCCTTATACCAAAAGCTATTGGCGAGTGCAGACAGACAAGTAAGTGAAGACTATTCAGCTAGCGCTGAAGAAACGGCGGAAAGAATTGATGTTTTATTGTCTTTAGCTTCAGCGTATCGCGGTATTGAGCAAAATGAGTTGGCGGTACATTACCTCAAACAAGTCACTGAACTGTCGACCAACAACTTAGCGGCATGGCGTCAACTGGGCTTAAATTATTTAGATCAACAAGACTACCAAGCAGCTGAGCAGGCATTTAGCCAAGCAATTACCATTAATGCTTTTGATATCACCAGTCTCAATGGTTTGGGTGTCAGTTATAGTTGGCAGCATTCTTACCAATCAGCTCATCAATACTTAATGCAAGCACTGGCGTTATCACCTGGCAGTTTAGAGTTTAAAAATAATTTGGCCTTAAATCATATTTTGCGTGAGCAATATTTAGCGGCAATAAAATTATTATTACCCTTATATCGCCAACAGCGTAGTAGTGAAAAAATGCGTAATAACTTGGCCTTTGCTTTAACCCTTAATGGCAATAAAAACCAAGCAAAACGGGTTTTATCTAAAGATTATAACCAAGAGCAAATAGAGCAGAATATAAAATATTATCTGCAATTTAGTCATGCCAGCAAGCTTAATTTAATCACGGAGCAAGACCTTGGTTAGCGCTAATTCTAACTTTAACAGCTTGCTACGCGGTAAAGATAAACAACGGGGCAGCATGATGGTGGAAGTCGCTTTTTTACTGCCGTTTTTTTTATTCATAGTCTTTAGTGCTTTAGAGCTAGCGCGCGGCCTTATCATTTATGCCAGCCTTAATCATGTGCTGAGCGAAGCTGCTCGACAGGTAAAATTATCTACTGCCTCGGGTGCTAATTATCAAAGCGAATTATTGCAAGCAATGAAAGCTAATCCAGCCTCATTATTAGATAGCAGCAAGCTGGTGGTTGAACAGGCAAAATTTTATAGCTCACCAGAGAAACTTGCTGATCAAGAGCCAAGCGATAGTGCTTCAGCTATAGATGCTCCGTTGGCTAAATACACAGTTTCTTATCAAGAGACTTTGCTTAGCCCTTGGTTACAAGATTTATTCCCCTTTAGTGCCGGGATTTTGGTGAAACATGAGCATTAACACTATATCTAACCATCATGGTTTAGCTCAGCAACAAGGCGTTGTGCTGGTTGAGTTTCTTGCAGTACTGCCCTTTTTATTGATGATAGTTTTATTGACCTTTGATTTAACCAGTTATGTGCAAAAGCAGGGTAAGCTTGAGCGCTTAAGTTATAGCTTGGCGACCATTATTAGTCACAGAGAGCAATATTACTCTGAGCTTTCAAGCTCAGGCGAAAAAGTAGTACTGCCACTTAGCCAAGAGCAAGTCACACAATTAACGCGCATTGCCCGCAATGAATTATCCCAAGACGATATCGCGGTGCGGGTTTATGAGTTTAATAATTACCATACCGGTAATGGCGGCGATCCTATTATTTTTAGTCATGGTAGTGGTGGTTGTGCTTGGCGCAGCGCCGGTGCCGTTGCCGAAAGTTTACCGCAAGCAAGTAATGGCAAATCAGAGCCGGGACTTTTCATGGTACAGCTTTGCCAAGACATAAAGGGCACAAGTTTATTTGCCAAGTTCAGCGACTCCAGTGATTTTAGTCATTTATATGCCCGTTCAGTGATGGTGAAAAGGGAGAAACGACATGATGACTAACAGGATGAAAGTCCTACCTTACCGGGTTGACTCTCTAAAAAAACAGCAAGGTATGATTTTTGTTGCCGCATTATTGGTTACCTTGCCGTTAATCGCTTTAGGCGCAATGGCCATTACAGTATCTTTTATTTTTGCGAAACAAATACAGCTTGGCAATGCCAGTGAAGTTGCCAGCATGTATATCGCCTTACGTGACGCCTCACATGAAGATAAGCAAACCGGCTCTGATTTATCGGCAGCAACAGCAATTATCAAGCAATTTAATGGTTTAGCTGATATTGGCACTGACAGTGTGCATATCAGTAATGATAATGGCATTTATCAGTTGAGTATTAGTAGTGACTCTGAATATTTCTTACTGGGCGATCAAGGAGTCATAAGTATAAAAGGTTCAACAAATCTTGTAAGTGGCGTTAACCAACATAACCTAGAACTCAGTATTATTATGGATTACTCCGGCTCTATGTACGGAGAAACCGATGAGATGCAAGCTACGCTGGCGCAATTAACCGATTTACTCACCATAAAAGATGGCAGCTACCAACAAGCAAAAGTTGCCATTACGCCTTTTAGTGATGGTATTACCCTCTCATTGACCAATGATTACTATGAGCAGTCGAATCACTGTTTCGAATACTTGACCAGTAGTGGTAATGACATCTGGAATCCAAATTATCCTTGGATTAGCCAGTACCTAGATTATGCCCAATTACAGCAAACAGTTGATGTCAGTTTAGAAGAAGAGAGCACCGACTCAGGTTGCTCCGGCCCCAATGCTAAGCGAATTTTATTAACCGATGACAGGCAAAAAATAGACCGAGCTATTGTCGATGCAGGCAAAAGCAATGCACCAAGTGGCGGCACCAGTATAGATCAAGGCCTGTTATGGGGCCTGCGTATGTTAACGCCACAGTGGCAAGAATATCAAGAATTCTCCGATGAAGAGTTACCGAGCGAATTTAACCTTGTAGGTACAGAGAAAGTTGTATTGCTCATTTCTGATGGTGACCCAGGCGGCCGTACTCCTTGGTGTAAGTTAATTGAGCAAGAGAGCAGTTACTCTGCGGGCGGCTATGATATTTGTCGTTTAGATAAACTACCGCTGTGCAGTTATATCAAGGAGACCCTTGGTGTACGTATAGTCTCCTTGTATTTTCCTAATAGTTACAACGACCAAGAAGCTGAGCAGCGTATGCGTTACTGCGCCAGTGACAACTCTTTTTATACCGCAAATTACGCCAGTGATTTAAAAGGCGTATTTAAAACAATTATTGATAAATTAAATGACGAACGCACCTTAGTGCTAACCCCTTAATGAGGCCCCAGATGAACAGTAGAACTTTCCCCAATAAGCAATATTTTACCCAACTACCCGTAGATAAAATTATCAATGGCACTATGGCGGTGTTACTTAGTTTAACTTTGTTATTCGCCATGACAGGCACAGCACAGGCATTGCAGCGCGGCGATAGTTTACCGCCAGAGCTAGCCGCTAAACTAGCACTGGATCCCGAAAAAATTACTATGGTTGATTTTTTTGCCTCTTGGTGTGTTTCTTGTCGCATTGAACTGCCTGAAGTTGATCATTTGTCAAAAAAATTAAAAGGTGAAAGCGTTGAGTTTGTTGGTATACAAGTGGATGAAGATGTTGAAGTAGGCGAAAAGTTTTTAAAAGAAATAGCGCTATCGTTCCGTGTTATTGACGATCAAAGCCAGCAAGTAATTGGTGTTTTTGAACCTATTGGTATGCCTGCCTTGTATTACATTCAACACAATAAAGTTTTGGGCATTAGGTTTGGTGCCATCCCTCAAATTGGCGAGGTCATCAAGCAGGATTTAACCCAATTAGGAGCGCTTAAGTGATATTGAAAATTCACCTAGTAATAAGCGCTGCTTTTATGGTCTTCTCCGTGCAAGTTGTCGCCGCAGAAAAGCTAACTTTACTTACTGCTGAGAGACAAGTAAGTAGCGAAGAATCTAGTCATGTGATTGCCCAAGAACCCAGTCAGATAACGAGTAGTGTTAGGGTGGTGAAAAAATACAAAACTAAGGGCCGTACTAGTGCAACAAGTAAATATCCAGCCACTGATGAACATACGGAACAAGGAAGAGAGCAAGGTAAATCGTTAGTAAAAACTACCTTAGCTGAAAAATCAAAAAATGAGGGGAATTCAGTAGGGTCAGCTAAGCAGATCAAACCCTTGCTGGCACTTGTCGCTATTGATCAAAAACCACCGCCATCGGTTAGTCCAGCAGGGCAGTGGTTAAATAAAGGTTTTACTTGGATTGATGATTGGTTTATCGACAAAGAAGTGAAGCCTTGGCAAAAAGCTAAATTAGCTGAGCCTGTTATGTCACCCGCTGGTGTCGCACCAGTGATGAAAAAATTTGCTAGCAAAATATATATTTCAAAAGCTGCCACCTTTGGCGGTGATGGTATTGCCGGTGGAGGTTGTGGCTGTAAATAAACTGAGTTTATTTAGCGCGATTAAAAAGAGAAGTTATGAATAAAAAAATTAAAATCAGTTTACTTAGTTGTACCGCTATTGGCTCTGGTCTAGCTCAAGCTGAGCAAGTATTGTCTTTGCATCAAATGCAATACCAAGAAGATGATGATCGCATTAAGGTTGCGGATACCTCACTGGCGTTGAAATTAGATTTTGGTGTTGATTATAGTTTGGACTTATCACTTGGTTATGACTCGGTTACTGGCGCATCACCAACTTGGCAAATAGCCAATTCGGGGCAGATATCAGCCAACGAAGCTATTTTTCGCCAAAATGAGTTAGAGCAAGCTCAGACGATGACAGATGAAACCTTACTAGGTTATGCCCATGATGTAAGTCAGTACCAAATACAAAGAGTGCCATTAGAAGATACCCGAAAATCAGCAGCAGCAGCGTTAACCATACGCGATGTCTACCGTAATGAATGGGTTCTTGGTCTTGCTCATTCAGAAGAAGATGATTACAAAAGTAGCAGTGTTTCAGCCTCATATTTGTTGTTTTTAGATAAAGGCAAAAACCGCTCGGTTAATATAGGTTTTGCTTACTTAAATGACAAAACTTTAGTGTTTGGCACGGGTTACCAAAGCCGCACCGAGGAAAAAATTCAAGTAATTAACTTTGAAACAGGGCTTACTCAGGTGTTGTCACCAACCAGTGTTTTTGATGTGAAGTTATTTTTCAATCACGATAATGGCTATTTGAGTAACCATTATCTGACCATATTGCGCGGCATAGATATTAATGAAGATGATGTTATTACCGATGACGAGTATTTTTTAGCATCCGATAGCAGACCAGATGTGCGCAATGGTTTTGGTACTAAATTAAGTTACTCCACGCAATTTTGGCCATGGCTTACCGGGCAGTTTAGTTACCGTTATTATCAAGATAGTTGGAGTATAAACTCGCATACCGCTAGTGCAAGTTTAAGTTTTGAAATATTTGATGGCGTATTTATCACCCCTGAATACATTCGTTACCAACAAGGCCAAGCAGAGTTTTATCTTAATCCCAACGTTAAAGAGCCTTATTTTACCGCCAGTGGTGACGGCAGTAATGATACTCGCTTAGGTGACTTTTCTGCTGATACCTATGGTTTGATAATCAGCTATCAAGTGACAAGTGATTGGCAACTTGATTTAGCGGTAAATCGTTACCAACAAAGCAATCAGTTTGCGGCGAGCTGGGCGGTAATGGGAGTGAATTATCGCTTCTAGTAGCCAAGCTGCGGATCGACCTGAGCAAAGACAAATTTATAATTGGCAGTTTTGTGCGATGACGGTTAACTGCCAATTATTATTAGTGGCAAATGATATTGAGCATGCCAATAAAGTTGCCAGTGCGGTGCAAAAACAAACCTTAGCGTTAGAGAAAAAATATAACTTTTATCAAGCAGACTCTTGGTTAAATAAAGCGGTGAATAATCGCGCTTTATCGCAAGTACATCTTGAGCCAGAAAGCTTAGCTATTTTTACCCGTGTTCGTGAATTATCACAAGCAAGCCAAGGGATATTTGATATTTGTGTTGGCACCATTAAAAAAGCAGCAACACAAAGGCCGCAGTTAACTAGAGCGCAACTATTTGCCAAATACCAAGATGCTATGGGCTTGGCTAGCTGGCAAATTAGTGGCAACTTCTTGCAGTTTAATAACAGTCATACTCAGTTTGATCTAGGTGGCGTAGTGAAAGAGTACAGTGTTGACCTGGCTATGGCGCTATGTAAAAAACAGGGCATAACCGCGGGTTTAATTAATTTTGGTGGCGATATTATTTCTTGGGGTCGTAAGCCAGATAATAGCGCCTTTCGCGTCGCTATTCAGCATCCAAAAGTTGTTGATAAAATTTGTGGCAGCATTGCTCTGTCTGATCAGGCTTTAGCTAGCTCAGGACATTATCATCGACAGTTTAATTACGGCGCCGAGCAAGGTTCTCATATTCTTGCTGGTCAAGGTGTTGCCCAACAAGTGTTAGCTGTTTCTGTGTTAAGTCAAAGCGTGCTTACGAGTGGTGTTTTTAGTACGGCACTGAGTATTGAGCCAACGTTAGTTAATAGTCGTTATGCCCAAGAGCATATCAAAGCAATCTTTATCGATGAAGCTATGAACTTTCATCAAGATATTGAATTTTTATCAAATACAGGCTGCATTAAGCACAGCCTCAAGGAAGCCATTTAATGAACCAGAAACAAACGGAAATCACATCATCTCCGTTAACATTAACGCCATTAACATTAGCCCCGTTAGCATTCGCCATTACTCTGGGATTAACACTTGCCAGCCCAAGTTCTGTGCAAGCACAAACGTATCAGCAGCAAGCTTTTTCACAGCAAGACTTTTCAAATAAAGAAAAGTTCTCATGGTCAATTTTTGCTGGTATTACCAATGGTGGAGATACCATAGCCCTTGGTGGTACAGACGTGACTTATAGTCGAGACGGAGAGCAGGTAACCGGTGTTAGTTATAGTGAAAAACTTAAAACGGGCGGCTTTGCCGTATTAGGACTAGGTGCAAACTATTTAATAAACGAACGCTTTAGCATTCAGGTAAACGGTGCGTATCATTGGGATCGTATTAGTGATCCTGATATAAAATTTACACGTCTTGAGCTAGAGCTTATACCTTACTACCAGCTTACTGATACTTTACAGCTTGGCCTAGGGCTTGTTAGTCATCTTAATATTAAGTTAGGCCAGCAATCTACGCCGCTTTTGGTAAAACCGGCACGTAGTGAAGAAGATACTGAATTACGCGTATTTAATGAATTTCCGGAGATGTTAGCACTGCAGGCACAAGGGCTTATTGATGGGCAAGTACGCACTGATGATGACTTAGTTATTAACTCACAAGCTGATTTTAGTACTGCGACAGGTTATTTGGCCTCACTGGTGTATCAGTTACCACAATGGCACAGTAAGGTAGAATTTAGAGCGGTATTTATTGATTATAAAGCCGATGTGACTAGCAATATTGCTAACCCAGAGCAGGTTCTAGACACTAGCACAGGTGAAGTGGCGTTTGATGCCCGCCATGCCGGTATTTATTGGCACTTTGTTTTTTAATTTGCTCTAGTTTTGTTTCGTTTTTTATCAAAAGTCGGCTATATGTCGGCTTTTTTGTCTGTGATTTTTGACTAGTTAAACTGATTTTGATAAAGTTTTAGCCAATAAAAACCCCGAACATGTCGGGGTTTGTTTATTAACAAGTTAAACGGTTATTGAACACAGATAAATGGTTGCTCGGTGTGTAGTTTTTTGCTAGCACTATCGACTGACCAGCTAGGGGTATACCAACTGTCATATCGTATAGAATACGCATAGTTCGGGTGACTCGGGGCTTGTGTTTCTTTAAGCCAATATGAAGCGTTACTATCAAGGCTTAAGCCATTGACAAGGTCCATAATTACAACTCCACTATCTTTTGACACCAACTCAGCCCCATTAGCTTGGCAATCAGCGGTTGCATCGCCATGGTTTTTAGTGGTGCTAGAGAGCGTATAACATAAACCGTCCTGTTCGTAACTTGCACACGTCTTTAATGAAGTAAAATCGATAACAGACGCTAATACATTACCTACTGGTAAATATTGCAGCGGCTGGGCTTTAATCCGTACCTGCACATCACCCGCGGTAATATTTCTATCTCTAAGTGGTTGTGGATTGGCGCTAACGTCTACCCAATTCACCGCGCCATCAATCGTGTATTGATAATTGCTTGGGTTAGCAAAGCCGCTAACATTATCCCAGCCGAAGCTGTTGATGTCAGCGGTGTCAACTACCACGCCATTAGTTGGTGCTGCGGGTACTGGTTTAGTTGGTTCGCTTATCATCATGTAAGTATATTGATAAGGTGGTGCACCATTATAATTTTTGCGCCTGCAGCTAGAGTCTGAGCCACTGATAGCTAAACAAAGGTTGTATGATGATGAATTAAGATCACGAGCTAAGTAATGATCTTTATCGTAATTGTCATCACTAGTCACGGCCCAATGCTGGAAGAAATTATGATTTAGTGGGCTAGCATATAGCTCCTGTAACTGTGCCAAAGTTGGTAATTGCCAATTGGTTTTTCCACATAAGGGTTGTGGTGCAATATTTAGTTCATTAGCAATGTTATTGCTTTCAACTGTGCCATCATCGTTAAGGCCGGTGATTTTAGCGACAGTTTGATAACGGCTGCTGACATCATAGGTTTTTGGCAGTTGCCAAATGAGGCCCGATTGATCTTTGGCGCAATAGGCATCTGCAATATCGGTGACGACATTGCCGTCATTGTCTAATAGCTGTTGCTGTTTTTGACGATATAAACGAGCAAAGGTTAAGTAGTTCTCTTCGCCAAAACCGTCGACCGCATTGCTTAACGTTGTCTCGTCACCATAACCACTATGGTCGCTTTTGTACTGATAAAGCGTATGTTTACTATCTGACGAGGCAGATTGATTGCTCCAATAATAGTAGTAACCAGTGCTCACACCCTGATGATGCGGAAATACCGAACTATCGATGGTGGTATAACTATTAGAGTAGTCGACAGTTGCTAATGATTTGAGCAGATCCATTGTTGGGATAGACCAATCACTAAAGCCACAAATTGCCTCACTGTTGTATAACGCTTGTAAACCACCGGCTTGAGTTAGATTGCGTCCGCTGCTATCAGCATAAGCAACATTATCAACACTGCCTGTGGTGCCCTTTTCCATTAGCGACCAAATACGACTTTTACCTTCATGCCTAAGGTCAGCAACACAGCGCCATCCTTGCTGGAAAGTGGCAGATGTAGGCATATAATGACCCGCTAAATCGAGCTTGGCAAAGTGTGTACCTTCCATGGC
>NZ_JABSOV010000038.1 GCF_013215345.1 Colwellia sp.
GTGGTTTACCCTAGTTGAAGTTGAAAGCTGAATGTTCTGCTGAGTAGGGCGCCACGTCATTCCCGAGGTACTGATCGGGAATCCAGTTTTTGCTCAGCTTTCTGAGGTTTTTATTTTAATTGGCAAATAGAAAAAGACAATGGATTCAGGAGAATATGCATCCTGCATTCTCTAATAAGTCACATCCATGTGACGTCCACTAAGACAACGCGGGAATGACGAAGATGTTCGGTTGCCAAATCACTTTAGTAAAGTACTCTAGTGTAAATACAAATAAAGCTAAAAGATGAATATCTTTTAGCTTTTTTTAATCAGTAACAATGATCACAGAGTTACTGATATTAAATACCATCACCATCAGTATGCAAACCACATTCACGTTGGCCAGCGCCAAAACGAGTATCTTCTTCACTCATTCCCAGTGTTAAAGGTTTGGTACTATGGACATCACCAACCGAAACATAGCCTTCATCCCAAAGTGGGTGGTAAGGCAAATTATGCTTGGTTAGATACTCATGCACGTCTTTATTAGTCCAATCAATAATTGGATGCACTTTATAACGGCCACGTAAGGTACTGACTACCGATAAACCTTCTCTATGAGCCGATTGTTGACGACGAACACCTGAAAACCAAGTGTTTGCTTTAAGGTCTGATAGGCCACGCTCAAGCGGTTCAACTTTATTACGGCGATTATACGCTTTCAGGGTATCATCACTTTGTGCCCATTCTTCACCATATTTTGCTTGCTGCCAAGCGGCACTTTCTTTCGCTTGATAAACATGTAAGTTTAACTTTAAACGTTCAGTTAACTCTTCAATAAAACGGTAAGTTTCAGGAAACAAGTGACCCGTATCAGTAATTAATACCGGAATATTGCTATCAACTTGGGTAAGTAAATGCAGCATAACAGCCGATTGAATACCAAAGCTAGATGATAAGACAAATTCACCCGGTAAGTTGTCCATTGCCCATTCTACTCGGGCAATAGGCGATTCTTTTTCAAGAGATTGATTCCAATCTGCCATCGAAGGGCTAGGAAATGGTGTCGTTAAGGGGCTATTAATGGCCCCTTCAGCAACACTTGTCGATGTATTAAGCATGATGAAAATCCCTAAAGCTGACGATAACTTGTTCAACAATACCGACGCGGATAACAAAATCACCAAAACCTTCGCCAGCAGTCCTTTCTGCCGACCAACGGGCAGTTAAGGCATCAATTTCACTCAATACGCCAGCTTCATCAACATTTTCTTTGTATAATTTTGGTACACGGGAGCCCGCAACATCGCTGCCAAGGTACATATTGTACTTACCTGGACCTTTACCAATCAATCCTATTTCAGCGAGCATGGCGCGACCACAGCCGTTTGGACAGCCAGTAACACGTAAGATAATGCTTTCATCTTTCAAGCCATTTTTAGCGAGAATATTTTCAACATCATCGACTAAACCAGGTAAATAACGTTCGGCTTCAGCCATAGCCAGTGGACACGTTGGAAAGGCCACACAAGCCATTGAGTTTTTACGTTGCTTCGAAACACCGTCATTCATTAAACCGTGCTGACGAGCCAGTTGTTCAATGGCTGCTTTATCAGCTTCAGCTACCCCGGCAACAATTAGGTTTTGGTTGGCGGTTAAACGGAAATCACCTTGATGAATTTTAGCAATTTCACGCATACCGGTTTTTAATGTCTTACCGTCTAAATCAGCTCTTAGAGAATCAAGGATGCGACCATTTTCAATAAATAAGGTTAAGTGATGTTTGCCATCAATACCGGCAACCCAACCAAAACTATCACCACGGGTGGTGAACTCGTATGGACGAGAATCGCTAAAGTTAACACCAGCACGACGTTCTACTTCGGCTTTAAAGGTATCAACACCAACTCGGTCTAAGGTGTATTTAGTTTTGGCATTCTTACGGTTAACACGATTACCCCAATCACGTTGCGTAGTAACAACCGCTTCGGCAATCGCTAAGGTGTGTTCTTTTGGGATAAAACCAAAGTCATCAGCACAACGTGGATAAGTTGCATTATCACCATGCGTCATGGCTAAACCACCACCGACAAGTACGTTAAAGCCGATTAATTCACCGTTTTCACTAATGGCAACAAAGTTTAAGTCGTTAGCATGCACATCAATATCATTATTCGGTGGAATAACTACGGTGGTTTTAAACTTACGCGGTAAATAGTTACTGCCTAAAATAGGCTCTACTTCTTCACCCTTTGTCGTTTCAACACGTTCTTCATCTAACCAAATTTCTGCGTAAGCACGCGTTTTTGGTAATAAATGTTCACTAAGTTTTGTAGCCCATTCGTACGCTTCTTGATGCAATTCAGACTCAACAGGGTTAGAAGTACAAAGTACGTTACGGTTAACATCACCGGCAGTAGCAATTGAATCAAGGCCAATACTGTTCAGGGTTTGATGCATTAACTTAATGTTTGGCTTTAATACCCCGTGAAACTGAAAGGTTTGGCGGGTTGTTAAACGGATACTGCCGTAAGAAGTATAATCATCAGCAAACTTATCAATGGCTAACCACTGCGTTGGGTTAATAATACCACCGGGTAAACGCGCTCTGAGCATAACGTTATGTAACGGTTCAAGCTTTTGCTTTTGACGTTCGGCGCGAATATCACGGTCATCTTGTTGATACATACCGTGGGTACGAATTAACTGCGAGTTATCAGCAGTGAAGCCACCGGTCATTCTATCGGCTAGATCTTCTTTAATCGTACCACGGAGGTAATCACTGTCTGCTTTCATGCGTTCGTTATCGGCTTGTTTACCTTCAACAATCAATACAGGGTTTTCAACTTTGGTGAAATTGTTGCTCATTAGTAAACATCCTTCTGGTAACGCTTATTAGATCTAAGTGATTTTAAATAATCTTCTGCTTGCTCGGCAGTTAATTTTCCGTGCTCTTGGATGATTTCGTTCAGGGTTTGGTGAACATCTTTAGCCATGCGGTTAGCATCACCACAAATATATAGGTGTGCGCCACGCTCTAACCAGGAAAATACTTCCGCTGCTTGTTCTTTTAATCTGTCTTGTACATAGATTTTCTCGGCTTGGTCACGAGAAAAGGCTACGTCCATGCGCGTTAATAAACCCGACTTTAAATAGTTCTGCCATTCAGTTTGGTATAAGAAATCTTGGGTGAAAGTTTGATCACCAAAGAACATCCAGTTGTCGCCACCAGCATCACGTGCTTCACGTTCTTGCATAAAGGCTCTAAATGGCGCAACACCAGTACCTGGACCAATCATAATAACAGCTGTGTCGTCAGATTGTGGTAAGCGAAAGTTATCATTATGTTCGACAAAAACTCGTACTTTTTGACCTTCTGCTAAACGCTCGGCTAGAAAGCCTGAGGCACCACCGGTACGAGTATCGCCATTGGCTTCATAACTTACCAAGCCAACGGTTAAATGTACTTCTTCTTCAACTTCAGCTTGCGCTGAGGCAATTGAATATAAACGCGGGGTGATTTTACGTAAAGCATCGACAAAGCCTTGTGCATCAATTTCAGCTTTTGCCAAGCTAACAACATCAATAATTTGATGCTCGCCGGCAAACTCTCGTGCCGAGTTTTTATCACTGGCAACAGTAACTAACTTACTGTCTTTAGAGGCTTGCGCCCAAAACTCAATAAATGATGGCGCTGTTTGGGTAATTTCTAATTGGCTGATTAGTGCAGCTTTAAGTGAAAACTCTTGTACTTCACCTGAAACTTTTAAGCTAACTTTTTCATCGCCAGAGAAGTTAAGCTCGGTAAGTAGCTTGCTAACAAGCTGTTCATCATTTTCAAACCAAACGCCTAAGGCATCACCGACTTGATAAGTTAAACCTGACTCACCTAAATCAATTTCAATGTGACGGACATCTTTAGCTGAGTCACGACCAGTTATTTTTTGACTTAATGAAAATTCTGCGGCCAAAGGATTTTGCTTTGAATATTGACTTGCAGCACCCGCAGTAGGTAAACCACCAATATTACTGACGGTCGCTAAAGGAGCATCGGCTTGCGTTAGTTCGTCTTTAAGTGTTTCAACAATACTTAAGGTCCAGCTTTCACTGTCACTGTCGTAATCAACATCACAATCAACACGTGGGCTAACTTGTTTGGCACCTAGTGCTTGTAAACGTTCATCAAAATCTTGACCTGTTTTACAGAAAAACTCATAGCTGCTGTCACCTAAGGCTAAAACACTGTAGCTTAGATTTGGTAATTTAGGGACTTTCTTGCCTAATAAGAATTCATGAAATTCAATGGCATCATCAGGTGGCTCGCCTTCACCATTTGTACTGGCTACAATTAATAAATGTGTTTCATTTTTTATTGCTTTAGCTTTATAGTCGGCAATGTTTTTAAGAACAACATTTATACCTGCCGCTTTAGCACTTTTTTCTAGCTGACCAGCAACACCTTTAGCATTACCTGTTTGTGAGGCATATAAAATAGTTAAGGTTTTGGCAACGACTGCAGCAGCAACGGGAGCTGGTGCTAGTTGAGCATATTGACCTTGCTCGCTTCTCGCCGCTAAATAACCACTTGCCCAAGCAAGTTGTAGTGATGAGTAATCAGCAACGCTTTGTTGTAGTGAGGCCAGTTGATTAGCATCTAAGGCACTACTATTGTTTGCTGAATTTGATGTATTTTGATTTAATAAGCGCTGCTCTGGCAACATAACTATTTTCACCCATGACAATTGAAGGATGAAGAATAGACAAATTAGAGTAAGATCAAAAGGAATAGATAGCGATTTTTTATTCCAAAATGGAATATAGACTGTGTATCTGAAACACTTGAAAGTTTTGCTGCTATTAACTGGCAGAATAATAGAGGCGTAATGAAAGTACTTTTAAATATCCGCTGGCGAAAAACACTTGCTTACAGCCTTGCTCTAATCTTTTTATCTTTGCTGACGGCTGGTGTTAGTGTCGCTGCTGATAAAAATTCCACAAATATTTATACTTATAAATCTTCTTCAGGGGTAACGTCTTTCTCTGATATTGAACCCCTTGATGTTGACTTTAGTCGTTATCGCTTCGATTGCTATGCTTGTAAAGTCGACTCCTTAATTGATTGGCGTCAGGCCAAATTATATTTACAGCCTTATAAAAGTGATATTAATCAAGCGGCATTTAAGCATGGTATTGATCCTGCTTTTGTCCGTGCTGTTATTCATGCCGAGTCTCATTTTAATCCTAGGGCCGTGTCTAAGCAGGGCGCCCAAGGTTTAATGCAGTTGATGCCGGCGACGGCTAGAGAGCTAGGGGTGAAAAACTCCTTAAGTGCTCAGCAGAATATTAATGGCGGTGTTAAACATTTGGCACGCTTGCTGAGAAAATATAATGGTGATAATAATCTAGCAGCGGCAGCATATAATGCTGGCGAGGGTGCAGTTAAGCGGCATGGCGGCATTCCTCCATACAAAGAGACGCAAGTGTATGTTGAGCGGGTTGAGATTTTACATCAAAGGTACGGCAGATTTTCTCACGTGAGTAACTAATCGCTGTAATTAATACAACTAGCTAAACCCAGAAATGAAAAAGCCGTGGCTATTTATCATAGTCACGGCTTTTTTATATTTTTTGTACTGGTTATGTATTAGGTATTAACGGAGCTTTAAAATTGAACAACTGCACCAGCAAAAAAACCGTCATAGGTTAAATCACTGTAGAAGCCATCTAAATCATTTAACTCCATTTTCATTTTTCGGTACCCTAAAGTAACGTCAAAATCTACCGCTAGGTTATCTAAAATCGAGTAACTTACACCAATTTGCGCATCATAAACGGTTTGGTCGTCAAAGCTAATAAAGTTAGCTTCAGCGAAGACGTTTAAACCAGTAAAAGGTAAACCGATAATCGTGGAAAGGTAAGCCATTGGGATAATGCCAGAAACATCTAAGCCACTTTGCAGCATGGTAACTGGCTCAACAATGTTGATAGTTGCATCAAGATCACGCGCGGTTAAACCAAAATCAAAGGATAATAAGTCATTATCAAATACTTCATAATAAAGGGTGTAATCAACAAAACTAGCATCTAGCGTGGTATCCAGAGTTGAATTAGCTGTATATGGAACTTGGTTAAAAACAAAAGTCTCACTTAATGTTGTACCACCAACAGTATCCAGTGTTGTAGAAGCTATTTTAATATTAGGGATTAATGGAATTGGGTGTTCAAAGGCGACATAGAAACTGCCTTGATTTTGGTCATCAAAGTCAAATACTGTTTGGTTATCTAAACCTTCACCAAAACTACCACTTGCTTCATTCGCCCAAATTTGGCCACCAATATACAAGCCTAATAAGGTATCAGCTTGGGCAGTAGTAGACATTAACGCTGCAAAGCTGGCGGCTAATAAAGTTTTTTTCATGTTGTTATCCTTTGGTTAAAAGTTCATTTAAATCAATTAATGCTGCATTGGCGCGAGAAATATAATTCGCCATAACTAATGAGTGATTGGCAAGCAGACCAAAGCCACTACCGTTTAAAATCATTGGGCTCCATAATGATTCTTGGCTGGCTTCTAGCTCACGAATAATTTGTTGTAAACTAATTTTGGCATTCTTATTCTCTAACACGCTATTAAAATCAATTTCAATGGCTCTAAGTAGTTGTAGTAATGCCCAAGTTGCTCCTCTGGCTTCATAGAAAACATCATCTATTTGCCACCAACTAGTTTGAAGCTGTAAATAAGAAACACCTTGGCTTGATTGTTCAGCGCGGTTATCACCGGCTAAATCAGTGTTAACTTGTTCACGACCTACACTTAAACTTAAACGATGTGAGTAGCTGCCTAGACGTTTTTGAACTTCATCAAGATAAGAACGTAAGTTATCAGCGCGAGCGTAAAACTGTGCCTTATTGTTGCCATTACTACTGACTAATGCCGTACGGTAGGCATAAAGCTGTTCGATCGCTTTGCCATATTCAGATTCAGCGCTTGGCATTGCCCAATTTTTACTATCGATATTAAAGCGCGGTTGCGCTTCTTTTAAATGTTGATTCACTAAGGATTGCGATTGTGAACGACTGAAATCTTTACGCATGACTAAGGCCATATCACGCACCATTTCTAAAACACCAAACTCCCATGCGGGCATATTATCTAAAAACAGTGACGGCGGCATGATGTCATTTGATAAGTAACCACCCGGTTTATGTAATAGCATTTCACTGACTTTTATTAATGCAGTTGTGGTGGTGTAACCTACTACAGGAGCAACATTTTCAGCTTTGGCAGCTTGTGTTACTTCAGCATGAATATTAATGGACGCAGGTTCACTACTCCAATAAACACCAACGCCGTATAGAAGAAAAAAAATGCCGGTAAAAGCCCAGACAATGATTTTTGTAGAGATCATGGTTTTCATAGCCACTCCAAGGATGAAATTGTTGGTTATTGTACTATTTATAACGATAAACAGGTAATTGAATATTAACTTCGGTGTCATTTGAGAAGTATAATGTTAACGGAATAACATCATGTTCAGTAATTTGCTGTTTTACTGCAAAAATCATCAGGTGCAAACCTGAAGGTTGTAAAACAACGTGACTGCCAGCATCAATAGTTATGTCGTCTACTTGACGCATAGTCATCATGCCATTTGCCATACTGTGTTGGTGAATTTCAATTCGTGCAGAGATTGAACTGGTGATTTTTTGCAAGGTAGCGCTTTTATCGCCAGCATTAGTTATTGTCATATATGCTGCGGTCACACTGCTACCGGGAATACTTGCTTTAATGTATGCATTTTCAACAGTTATTACACTGGTTGCATAGACATTATTTGTCATACCGAGTAATAAAACGAAAAGCATAACAAATTTTCCATAGTGAATATTTTTCATTGTAACTATACATCCCTGCTAACAAATATTATGGTTTGACTATAACTGATACTGATCGTATTGGTAAGCCCACATAACAAAACTGGTGATAAATGAGTAACTTGATTTTAACGACAGAAAAACAAGGTGTTTTTACCATTACCTTGAATCGTATTGATAAAAAAAATGCCTTAACTAATGCTATGTATCAAGAGCTTTGCCAGCACTTTGCCTATGCAGAAAAAACAGCAAGTGTTCATTGCTTAGTCATTCAAGGTAATGAAACCTGCTTTTGTGCTGGTAATGACTTACATGATTTTATGCAGTGTTCAGCTGATGACGACTTAGCTGCCCTTGAATTTGTTAAAGTGCTGTCAGAATTTACCAAGCCTCTGGTTGCTGGTGTCGCCGGTGTAGCCGTTGGTATCGGTACTACGCTGTTATTACATTGTGACATGGTGATTGCCGCCGATAACAGTAAATTTAAATTACCCTTCACCCAACTGGGTTTATGCCCAGAAGCGGGTTCTAGTTTGTTATTAACACAAAAAGTCGGTGCAAATAAAGCCTTTGAATTAATGGTGTTAGGTAAAACCTTTAATGCAGAACAAGCATTGAGTTATGGTATTGCTAACCAAATTTGTCAGCCAGATGAACTTATTGCTCTTACCGAAGAAATTGCCCAAGCAATTGCCAATTTGCCCGTTGATGCGGTAATGACTAGCAGGCGTTTAATTCGTCAAGGTCATAAACTAGCGTTAAGCCAAGCTATCAGCGATGAGAGCCAAGAGTTTGTTCGTTTAGTTAATACCGATGAATGTAAAAACATCTTAGCTCAGTTTTTTAAATAAAGTGTGATGATTAGCTACTGTGCTATTGAACACTAAGCATATTGCTTAGTGTTTTTATCTCGACAAAGTAACCATATCACTACGGCCATTAATAAAATTGGCCAAAAAACGCCGATAGTCACCATGGCAATGCTACCAAATAGCACCAAGACAATAAAAATAAGGCTACCAAAAACACTCAAGACAATTGCTAGGGCAATCACGACTAACAACACCACCACTAAAGCTGAAACACCTATGGCCTTTAATGGCTCAATGACTTCACCATCCATCATCACATGCACATTCATTAATTCCAACATGCCAACGCCAAAAACATAGGTTAAAAAAATGGTGGCCAAAATGGCCAAAATTAAAGACTTAAAGAAGCTCATGCTTTGCTCACTTTTATAAAGATGAATGGTAACGGGTATAGATTAATAATATTTGCTGTTAGGTAGCAAAATACTTGCTACGACATAGGCAACACCAGTAACTACGGGTAACATAATTAGCGCGGCAATAGCAGCAATTCGCACTACTAAGCGTGGATAATCATAATGTTTGGCAATGCCTGCACAGACACCGGTCAATTTTTTATTTAACATGTCTTTACATAATGTTTGACGAACACTTTTTATAGTTGAATATTCTCTGTCGTATCTCATGGGAACTCCTAAGTTTTCCGGTATTACTTATACATTATTACTTTTTTACTGTAATAAAATGAAAAAGGCTGCCCCCGTAAACGAGGGACTTTAGGCTAATGTATTAACGATGCATTAACCGTTAACAACCTTTTTTTTCATTTCGGCCAATTCAGCTTCAACGCTTTCGTCTTGCTCTAATTCAGCAATTTGCGTCGATAAATCTTTGTTTTCAGTTAAATCATAAGACTCAACTTGCGCTTCAAGACGGTCAATTTTTTGCTGGTAACGTTCAAATTTTGCCATCGCTTCATCAATATTGTGAATAACGGCTTTTTCTCGTACTTTCAATCTTACTTCCGCTGACTCTTGACGCAGTAGTAACGCTTCTTGACGACGCTTAGCTTCACTTAGTTTATCTTGCAAGCGTTGGGCATCTTCTTGAATGGCGCTTAACAAGTCAGTTAATTGGCCATTTTCACCATCGAGTTGGGTTAATTCAGCTTGGCACTTATGTTTTTGTGCCAGTGCTGATTTTGCTAAGTCATCGCGAGACTTACTTAAGGCAACTTCTGCCTTGTCATGCCAGTGCGCTACGCCTTCTCGGGCCGCTTTTACTTTTCTTGCTAAGGTTTTTTGTTCAGCAATATTTTTGGCTGCGGTTGTGCGTACTTCAACTAATGTTTCTTCCATTTCGCCAATGATCAAACGAATCATTTTCTCTGGATGCTCGGCTTTGTCTAACATACTGTTTAAGTTTGCATTAATAATGTCGGTAAAACGGCTGAATAATCCCATAGTTTTTTCTCCTGCTCTTTTGATATTTAATTTTTGAAAATTAGTTGTTGTTTATAGTTTGCTAATTTAGCTTGATAGTAATTTTTAATTACTAGCCACATTACTCGCTACCTTGCTGTCTACATTGACGACGGTTGTCGTTAGTTTCACTTTTTGTGTGATTTTTTGCTCTGCTGCTAACCAAGTTGTCGCACTATTCAGTGTGAAGTTGGCAGCAAGTGCTTTAATTTCTTTATCAATTGATTGCTGTAATTGCGTATTTAGCTCAACAATCATTTTTTCTCCTTGGGCAACAACAAAGTTGCTTACGGCGCTTTCAATACTTGACGTTGGTGCTGCATTAACACGAGTGCTTACTGTTAATGCAGCCAATAAAGATCCGATAAGTACTACCGAAAGGCTTACATCTTTAATTATGTTGCTAGTATTTTTAGTCATGTTAAATGTGCTCATAATAAATTCCTTCTTGTCTAGTATCTGTTGGCTATAAAGTGGTTCTAGTTTTTGATGTTGTTATCTAACATCGTTTTGCTTGAACTTAGTATTACAAGTGCTGTGCCAAAGATTACAAATAATATAAGTACTTGATAATTATTGATAATTATTGAATGTAATACTTAAAGTAAAATTGCGGCACTAAGGAGTGATTCATATTTTAGCTAAATTGACTATGTTTTTAGTTTATTTGACCAGCTGTTGTTTTGTTAGCCAATCTGCACGTCTGTTTTTAGATAAATTAGCGCTTGTAATTAAATAGACGATCGGTCTAATATGAATAATGCAATTAAATAATGATATAAAACGTCGAGGCAGACCGGCTAAATCTGGTCGGGATAGCGCACAAACCAAAGCCGAGCTGATAAGTAGTGGTGTTGAACATTTCACCCAATTTGGTTTTGCTTCATCAGGGTTAGAGCAGATATTAAAAAAAGTATCTGTGCCTAAGGGCTCTTTCTACTATTACTTTGCCAATAAAGAAGTCTTTGGTCTGGCGGTAATTACTCATTACGATGTTTACTTCTCCCGTAAGCTTGATAGCCATTTAAACAATGATCAGCTAGTGCCAGAGCAGAGACTAATGAGCTTTGTTAACGATGCTAAAGCAAGTATCGAGAAATATAATTTTAATCGCGGCTGTTTAGTCGGCAACCTTGAGCAAGAAATTGCGCTATTACCCGATAGTCATCGTGAAAAATTGTCTACTGTGATGCAAGGTTGGCAAAGTAAGATTTCTGCTCATCTAGCAGTGCTTGATCCTGATGCGCAGCAAGAAGAATGTGATTCACTTGCCGAGTTCTTTTGGCTTGGTTGGGAAGGGGCAGTAAGTCGCTGTAAGCTGGTTAAAACTACCCAACCTATTGATCTGTTTATCCACTATTTTCTACAACTACTAAGAAAGTAATTTTTTATTAATTAATAGACAGTCGGTCTATATTGGAGGTTCTATGTTTAAATGTTTACAGGTAGATAAAGATGAACACGGTTATCGAACATCTTGCACGCAAATAGATGAAGATAACTTAAGCCAAGGCAATGTCTTAGTGAAAGTCCTATATAGCACGCTTAATTATAAAGATGCGCTAGCAATTACCGGTAAAGCCCCTGTCATTAGAAGTTTCCCTATGATTCCAGGTATTGATTTTAGTGGCATTGTTGAACACAGTGAAAGTAATGAGTTTAAGGTCGGCGATAAGGTGTTGCTTAATGGCTTTGGTGTCGGTGAAAAGCATATGGGTGGTTTAGCACAAAAAGCCAAAGTAAATAGTGACTGGTTAATTGCTTTACCCGAAAGCATCTCGCCATTGCAGGCGATGTCGATTGGTACAGCAGGTTATACCGCAATGCTGTGTATTCTAGCATTGGAAAAAAACGGTATTACGCCTAAAGATGGTAAGGTTTTGGTTACTGGCGCCACTGGTGGTGTCGGTAGCTTTGCAGTAAAACTTCTGTCACTAATGGGCTACTCGGTTGTGGCCTCAACGGGTAGCAGTGAACAACATGATTATTTAACTAATTTAGGTGCTACTGAGATAATCGATAGAGCAGAATTATCAGCACCGGGTAAACCTTTAATGAAAGAGCAGTGGGCAGCTGCTGTTGACTCTGTTGGTAGCCATACCCTGGCAAATGTTTGTGCCAGTATAAAATATGGCGGCGCTGTGGCTGCATGTGGTTTAGCACAGGGCATGGATTTACCCGCTTCTGTAGCACCCTTTATTTTAAGAGGGGTTTCATTGTTGGGTATTGATAGCGTCATGCGTCCTAGAGCAGACAGAATAGCGGCTTGGAAAAAATTAGCCGAATTGTTACCGGCAACTGAAATGCAATCAATAGCAGAGGTGATTAGCTTAGAGCAGTCTATCGAAGCAGCCAGTAAATTACTCAATGGCGATATTACCGGTCGTGTCGTGGTTGATGTAAATAGGTAGTTTCTTGATGAGGTCATGATTTTCAGTAAGGAAATTGCCGCTCAGGTAATATTAAACAAAAATTAACTTGAGCGGCATTGAATATCTAGGTAATAGCTATTACCTTATGCTTATATTATTTATTAAGATGAAACTACTATGACTCACCCCATTATCGAAGATCTTTCTAGCCGCCATACAGTAAAAAAGTATGATGCTAGCAGAAAAATTGCACCTGCCGACCTGGATATTCTATTTGAAGCCATGCGTCTTTCGGCCTCGTCTATTAATTCACAACCGTGGAAGTTTATTGTTTTAGAAAGTGATGCAGCAAAAACGCGCTTGAGCAAAACCTTCGTCAATATGCATGAGTATAATAAGAAACATGTTTTTGATAGCTCACAGGTGATTCTTTTTGCTCATAATCCTAAATATACCCGTGACGATTATGCCAAAGTGGTTGATAAGGGGATTGCCGACAAACGCACCTTACCTGAAAATCGTGAAGCAGCATTTGGCGTGTATCTGTTTGCAGAGCTTAATACAGCTGAAGATGGTGATACTAGTACTTGGACCAAAGCACAAACATACCTTGCCTTAGGTAATACCTTGCATGTGCTGGCGCGGTTGAAAATTGATTCAACACCAATGGAGGGCATTGATATTGAGCTGGTTAATAAAGAATTTAGCGAAGAGCTTGAAGGTTATCAGTGTGACGTCGCCTTAGCTATTGGCTACCATCATTCAGAAGAAGACTTCAATGCCAAGTTACCAAAATCACGCCTTGCTCTAAGTGAGATTTTAGTTCGAATTTAAGGTGAATTTTCTGTAATAGTGAAAGTGATTGATGCAGCAAATGGATACTTGCTGCTAGATCATTGTTAATCTCAGCTAAAAATTGGTTTGATACCAATTTCATTAAATTATCGCCCACTTGTGCTAGTTAAAATACTCCAAGGTGGTGTTGCTCTCAATCACACACGCCAGCTATTGGTCAATCGAGCGCCTTGCTTTGATTTGTTTTTCCTGAACACAACAAGATCACCAACGTAATGAAACTGGTATTCAGCTGATTTTTCAGTACAATAATGATTCTTTCATTTTTCATTTTCGTGGCTATGCACTCAAACTTAAATTACTCGCTACAAAGCAGTAACAGCTTTAATATTAAGGCGAGTTGCTCGCACATATATTTTCCCAGCACACTGGCTGAATTACAGCAGTTACCTGAGTTAAACGCCGAACATTTCTATATCCTTGGTGAAGGCAGTAATACCCTCTTTGTTGAGCCACAAGCACCGATTATTATTCAGCCGAAATTTAACGGCATTAATATCCTTGAACAAGATGATCACTTTGTTGTTACTGTTGGCGCAGCAGAAAATTGGCATGAGTTAGTTTGCTTTTGCCTTGAGCAAGGTATTTATGGTTTAGAGAATTTAGCCTTAATTCCAGGTAGTGTTGGTGCGGCCCCTGTGCAGAATATTGGCGCTTATGGCGTTGAATTCGCCGATTACTGTCAAGAAGTACAATGGTATGAGTTTGCCAGTAAAACCATGCACTCACTCACTAATCAAGCGTGCGATTTTTCCTATCGCGATAGTATTTTTAAGCAAGAGCGCTATAACCAAGGCCTAATTACGCAAGTCACTTTTAAATTTCCTAAAGTATGGCAAGCAAACCTCAGCTATGCCGGCTTAGATGCCTTGACAAAAGATAGCACTGCTAAGCAGGTGATGGCGAAAGTGATCGCCTTGCGCAGTAGCAAGTTACCCGATCCTAAAGAATTACCTAATGCTGGCAGCTTTTTCAAAAACCCCGTTGTCAGTGCCGCAGACTTTGTCCAGTTACAACAGCAATACCCAAATATGCCACATTACCCACAGCCAAACTCTCAGGTAAAACTGGCCGCGGGTTGGTTAATAGATCAAGCTGGCTTAAAAGGTTTTCGCCATCACCATGTTGGTGTTCATCAGCAGCAAGCCTTGGTATTAGTCAATTATGGTAGTGAACTTGGCGGTGATATTGTTAGCTTAGCGAAATATATCCAACGTAAAGTAGCGGATAAATTTTCAATATCGCTAATACCAGAAGTGCGGATGATCACCGAACAAGGCGAAAGATCATTTTCATCATTGAGTGATGTTAACCCTATTGCTAATAGCGTTAACAGTCACAGCTCTAACGGAAGTAACAATGACTAAAACAGTAAAAGAACATTTGATCAAGTCATTAGCTGCTGGGAAATTTGTTTCTGGGCAATTACTTGGTGAGCAATTAGGCATTAGCCGAACGGCTATTGCCAAGCATATTAAAGTGTTAACGGAGATTGGTCTAGATATCTACAGTGTCACTGGCAAAGGCTATAAGTTAGCGCAGCCGCTTTATTTACTTGATAAAGAAAGAATAATCAGTTTATTGGTCATTGAGGCGAGCAAGCAGATTGACAAGCCAATCGACTTGCCACTGGTTGAAGTACATAGTTTAATTGACTCGACCAATGATTACTTAATGAGACGCTTGCCCAATCAATTATCGCCAGGACAGGTATGTTTAGCTGAATATCAGAGTGCTGGTCGTGGTCGTCGTGGTCGTCAGTGGATTTCTCCTTTTGGCTCACAAATCTACTTGTCTATGTACTGGTACTTAGAGCAAGGTTTATCAGCCGCTATGGGACTCAGTTTAGTGACGGCATTAGCGGTCAGTGACGCGGTAAAAGTCCATAGTAATGTGCAAGTTCAGTTGAAGTGGCCCAATGATATTTATCTTGATGGGGTAAAACTCGCGGGTATTTTAATTGATCTTGAAGGCCAAGCGTTGGAGCCTAGCCACAGTGTTATCGGTGTAGGCTTAAACCTACATATGCCAGAAGCCGCAGGTAAACTAATTGAACAAAAATGGACAGATTTACAATCACACAGCCAGGTCAAAATTGATAGAAACGCCTTGAGTGCTCAACTTATCACTTGTTTACGCCAGCGCTTGTATCAATATCAGCAAACTGGTTTAGCGCCTATGTTAGATGAATGGCATGCGTTAGATGCTTTTCTAAATAAGCGGGTCAAATTAATTACCGGCGAGCGCACTACACATGGCATATGTCGCGGTGTGAATAATCAAGGTGCTTTATTATTAGAGATTAATGGCCAAGTGAAACCAGTATACGGCGGTGAAGTGAGCCTGAGGATAGATGAATGATAATATTAATTGATATTGGTAATAGCCGAACCAAATATGCTCAGCTGAGGGAAGGACAATTATCAGTTACTACGCAACTTAATAATCAAGACTTTACCGTAGCCTACTTTGCTGAGCACTTTAGTTATGCTAGCCAAGTTGTTGTTGCCAATGTCGCTAAATCATCATTAACCACAGAACTGGCTAGTTGGTGTAGCGAGCAAAAAATTAGCTTTAAACAAGTGCATAGTGAACAGCAAAAAAATGCTTTGCTATCGGCTTATCAAGAGCCAACGAGTTTGGGTATTGATCGTTGGCTGGCGTTATTAGGCACGATACACCTTTACCCGAATGAAAATGTCTTAATCATAGATGCGGGCACGGCCACTACTGTCGATTTTCTGGCCAGTAATGGTCAACACCAAGGTGGCTGGATATTAGCGGGTATCAAAGCGCTATTTAATAGTATTTTAACTCATAGCACCTTGGTTCATGCGGAAAATAAAACCCTACCTAGCTTAGCATTTGGCAGTAACACTAGCGATAATGTTAATAATGCTTGTTGGGCAGCAACCTTAGGTATGATTGAACAAGCGATTGAGCAAGCTCAAGCATTAGCTAGCATCGATCGTATTATCTTAACCGGTGGCGATGGTATGGCGTTAACAAAGTTAGTGTTAGTGCAGACCAGTGAAAAATTTATCGCCGTAGCAAACATCCAATTTATCGATAACCTTATTTTCTACGGTCTACAAGAATATTGCGAATAGTTGAGCAGTATTCTTATCGAAAAAAACGCAGTAAACATAGCTCATAAAGTACTTACGCAGAGCTATAGTAAGCAGTTATCATTTATTTTTATTAAACAGAATTAGGAATTATCATGAAAGCAGGAATTATTGGCGCAATGGAGCCAGAAGTTGCTATTTTAAAAGCCAAATTAAGCAATGCTAAATCAACCGAACATGCAGGCTATACCTTTCATCAAGGTCAGTTAGCAGGCAGTGATGTTGTTATTGTGCAATCAGGTATTGGTAAGGTTGCTGCGGCATTGGCCACGGCAATATTGATTGACCGTTTTGCTGTGGATTACGTGGTTAATACCGGCTCTGCTGGTGGCTTCGATAAAACATTGAAAGTGGGCGATATTGTCGTCAGTTCAGAAGTACGTTATCACGATGTCGACATTACAGCATTCGGCTATGAAATAGGGCAACTACCTGCTAATCCTGCGGCTTTTATGCCACATGACGACTTAGTTGCAGCAGCTAAAAAAGGTATTGAGCAATTAAACCAGTCAAATGAACAACACATTCAGGCAATTACTGGTTTAATCACCACAGGTGATACCTTTATGACTAAAGAAGAAGATGTCGCTAAAGCACGGGCTAATTTTCCCACTATGGCTGCAGTTGAAATGGAAGGTGCTGCTATCGCACAAGCATGTTTACAGCTTAAAACCCCTTTTGTTATTATTCGCTCATTGTCAGATATTGCTGGTAAAGAATCACCACATACTTTTGAAGAGTACTTAGAAACGGCAGCTGTTAATTCATCGCAGTTAGTACTAAATATGCTAGAGCAGTTGCAAGGTAAAACAATCAGTTAAATAATTGATTGTTTTCTTATTGGCCAAGTAATGAATCGAGACAATAAATGACAGGACTTATCGAGTTAATGCCGTTTACTTACCATGTGTTAATCCTCATGGCTGTGCTGGTAATAAAAGCTACGGTAAGCCATTTTGTTGTCCATGAACCACTACGTTTCTTTCAGTTTTATTGTCTACAGCTAGGTAATAAAGTTAATAACAGCACAGCGCCTAGCCAGCAACAAAGCCTCGCGGGTTTGCTGGCGTTATTGGTTACCTTGCTGCCTATCGTTATTATTTTATGGCTATTTGCTGACTTTGTTGCCGTAGATTACCTGTGGCAAGCTTTACTGCTTTATTTAGCCTTGGGGAGCCTTAACCTCGGGCAGGTAAATAAAGCGCTTGCCCAAGCCTTAGTTGCCAAACAGAGTTACTTAGCTAAGCAAACACTTAAGCCTTGGCTATTAAGAGCTACCGAGCAACTGTCGTCAGTGGGTTTGAGTAAAGCGGCCATAGAAATGCAGCTGTTACGCTGTGTTCAGCAAATATACGTGGTTAGCTTTGTTTATATTGTCTTTGGCCCATTAGCAGCGCTTAGTTATCGATTAATACTTGAAATGCATTATTGTTGGAATACTAAGCTGGCGAAATTTAAGTACTTTGGCTTATCTAGTCAGTTATTTATCCAGTTAATCCAATGGCTGCCTAGTCGGTTGATGGCTTTATTAATTTTACTGAGCTCATCAGGACAAGGGCTTTCATTATCTTGGCGGTTAACGCGTGGCCACTTTTTTAAGCTCAATAATGACTTTGTTATTGGTGTGCATGCGTTTTCATTGGCGGTTAGGTTGGGTGGTGTCGCTATGTACCAAGCAGAAAAGTTAAGAAAAATCGCCTTTAATGACTTAGCCAAACAACCTGAACCTCAAGATATTATTAAAGCGACTCGTAAGGTGAATTTCTCCCTTTATAGCAGTTTGTTTTTACTGACTTTGTTAGCGATAAGCGGACAAATATTTTTTTCAGCATAACCCTTAAGTTAAATTGGTATTTGCATGACTGAACTATTATTTTATTTAGATATTTTTGGCATTATTGTTTTTTCTTTATCAGGTGCGCTCATGGCTGGTCGCTATCAACTTGATCCTTTTGGAGTGGTAGTATTGGCCTCCGTTACCGCAGTAGGTGGTGGTACCATTCGCGATGTTATCTTACAAACCCCGGTATTTTGGGTGGTTAAGCCTTATTATCTCTATGTTATTTTAGCGACAGCTGTACTCACCATCATCTTTATCAGGCAACCGAAACGCATTCCTAAACGATTTTTATTAATTGCTGATGCTTTAGGTTTAGCCTTGTTTGCCGTATTAGGTACACAAAAGGCATTAGTATTAGGCGCACCGATCCCTGTTGCTGTAGTGCTAGGAACTATTACTGGCGTGGCCGGCGGTATGATTCGTGATGTGTTATGTAACGTAATTCCGATGATCTTACGCGAAGAGATATACGCATTGGCAGCAATGCTAGGTGGAGGTTTATTTATCTTCTTACAATGGCTGAACTGGTCTGATACCAACGCAATTATTACTTCGATCAGTGCTGCACTAGTTCTACGTTTAGCGGCTATTTATTGGCATGTATCTTTACCGGCTTTTCATATTATTGAAAAGCCGCATAAAGATAACAGTAAAGATAAAAGCAAATAGAGAGAATAAAGACGGATGTCTAATTCTTAAGCCTTTGCCTGTTCAGCTAAAACAGAAGTATTAAAAAGCGTAACTGATACCGATATTTTGTGATTTTAGCGTTAAATCGCCCAAATCTTGGTAGCGTAGACCTACGTTCATGCCAATGCCCATATCCCATTGATACTGCCAACCAGCCTCGAATAAAACACCTGTACCATATTCACTTTCAACAGTGTAGCCGTTACGGCTAAATGAATAATCATAATATTGAGCGCCTAATTTTCCATATAAACTATTACGTTGTGAAATAGGAATTTGGCCTTTAATGGCGACAACAAAACCATCCAATTCAAACTCAGTGGCGAGCAAACCAAACATGGGTTTATTATTTGTGTCACATGTCCACTTATCGTCATATTTTTCTTCACATTCCCAGCTATCAAACTCTATAGCTGCATTATAAGCAACTTCAACTGAGAAGTGCTCTAGGGCTTGATAGTTGTAAAAAAAGGTAGGCTTGAGCAAAGCCGTCACCACCACCTGCACCAATTGTTACGCCATAGCTATGCTGGTGGTCTTGTGCATGGGTAAATGTACTAAGTAAAGACAGTGAAAGTAACCAGACCGTCATTAAGGGAGATAACTTCATGGTAGCGTCCTATGCAAGATATTAATAAAAATAAACTAAGAGTATTATTAATAAAAGTGCTTAAAATTACCGTTTGATAAATGTAATAATAATGTAAGTTTCTGTAAAGTTTTTAGCTATCGATTGGTATAAGCTTGGATTATAGGCAAAGATACAAACATAAAAGTGAATTAGAGAGAAGCGATAGCATTGAAGGGGAGTGTTTAATATGTCTAATTCTAGCTCTATTAGACATATTAAAGGACAGGTAGCTGGGTGTATTACTTATCTGCGGACTAATAAAGTCAATGTAATAGGCTATTGATTGAATACTTTATTCATTTGTTGATGAATGTTTTCATACCAGCCGTCTGTAATGGTAATTGCCGGTAAAGCTTCTATTTCAATGGTGCCTGAAGTCGCGGTTTTATTTGACTCGTTATAAACATCTAAAATGTTTTTAATGACCACTGGTTGCGCTTTAAGTTTTAGCTTCTCAACTAATAACTTTGCCCCAGCTTCAAAGGGTTCAATTTTACCTGATTGAGAGCGTGTGCCTTCTGGAAAAATGATCACTTTTTTACCTTGGCAAATTTTTACGTCTTTTAATAGTGTGATGATGGCGCGGCGATCTTTTTGATCAACTGTGATATGACCAACCCTATCGACAATGCGAGACACTGGCCACTTGTCCATAATACCGGTGCGACCTATAAAACGAGTATCATTGCCGACCACTTCTTCAAGGGAGAAGATGTCTAACATGCTTTGATGATTAACAATTAAAATATCAGTATCAGCATCGATAGTACCGATAAGCTTCACTTGAGCACCAACACTACGGATAATCAGCCCAGTGAAAATTCGACGTAATTGATTGAATTTTATGCCGTGGCGCTTAGACAAAGACAAGGCGACAGACTGTGCCGCTATAGCGACATACATGGAATATTTTTTTAAATAGAAGGCAAACATGAATCTAATACTGAAGCGCTAAACTAGGCTTCAATCCCCCAACCATCGTTATAACCGGATAAGCTGGTGGCAATTTTTTCTAAGACGGCTTCTTGTTCAACAATCGCTGCATGCGATGGTGTCATAACCACGGTGCAATCTACATCCCAAACATTAGGTGTTTGATCAGGGTGTAAGTTACATTTAACTGTGGGTAGGTGCCCCTTTATATGTTCAACCATGGCTTGTGCTTGGCTTTCTTGTTCGAACAAATGAAAGAATACCACGTCATGTGATTGACTCAAGTCGATACCTGCTTGCTGCATTTCGGCTAATACTTGGCCTGTTTCATCATCTGGAAAGTTCATATAAAAGTAATATAGTTATGCTATTGGAAGCGAGCATTATAAAGCGGGAAAATCGCCTTGAATAGGGCTCGGGCTAAATAAATATGATTAGCACTGATTTTTTATTTTCCTGGGTACTGCGTTAGCATGATATTAACCGCTTCAATGACTTTCTCGTGTAGCTCGTTACTATTATCTTTGTCGTTAAATTTTAGCGGATAAATACTACGCCAGACCGAGCGACTTTTCTTTGGATCGACAAGATCAATAATTAGCCCACCACGATACACTTGCCAGTCACCATTGTCTTGCTGCCAAGCATTGGCCCTAAGACAATGAGCACAGAATAATACAGCTTTATTGTAATTTAGGTAATCTTTCGACTGCTTTTTGACTAGGTGATAGGTGACAATAATGTCGGCACTGTCGAGTTCACTATAGTGAAAGTCTTGTGCGTCTAGGCTTTTTTCAATGGCGAGTTCAATGCCACTACGCTGGAAGTGCGGTAAGTTTTGGCTATCAAAAAATTTAGAACCACTGCTATAGAAACTGTAAGTTTTAACCTTGGAAAAATCAAAATTATTATAATAAATTACTGGATTTTTCATCGAACTACAGCCAGATACGCTGACCACTAACAAACACATTAGTAATAGCTTTATCGGCGACATTATAGTGGTAATAAAATTTTTCAATATAGGGTCATAATACAGTAAAGAGTGAAGTCTTAGACTAACAACTGCACTAAGGTTTGAACAGATAAACCTTTAATCAGCTATTAATTACTTAGCGATTAACTGCAGTGGCTGTTAACGGCCCAACAGGGTTTAAACGCAACAGGAATTTGCAGGCTTAGTAGGGATAAGTTATAAAAGAGTCCAAGTTCAACAGACCCTAAACATGAGTTATTCATTTTCTCTAGTAAAAATAAGGATATTTACATAATGATAAGTAGTAAGCAGTTATTCATAGGCACATTATTCACCTTAACGAGTTTGGTCTCGTTATCCGCTTTAGCAGAGTCATCGGTGTGGAAAGTAAGTAAAGGCAATGATCATATTTTCATTGGCGGCACAGTGCATATTTTACCGGCATCAGAATTTCCACTGCCGGTCGAATTTGAGCAGGCGTATAAACAAAGCGATAGCATAGTGTTAGAAACTAAGTTACCTGATGCTAGCGATAGCGCTTTTCAAATGAAGATGATGCAGCAAATGGCTTATGGAAAGGGTAAAACCATTGGTGATTTTTTATCTGCTAAAACCAAACAAAACCTCAGTCAACATATTGCCAGCCTAGGTGCTGATTCAATGATGTTTGAACGCTTTAAACCTGGTTTTCTGGTAACAATGTTAGCTTTGTTAGAGGCTCAGCGAGCAGGCTTGTCAGGAGAAGGTATTGATATTTTTTATAGTAAAAAGGCGACACGAGATAATAAACAAATAGCATATTTTGAAACAGTAGAATTTCAAATGAATATGATTGCCGACATGGGCAAGGGTAATGAAGAGAAGTTCATCAAGTCGAACCTTGAACAAATGAAAGACTTTAAAAGCATGTTTACTGATTTACTTACAGCATGGCGTAAAGGTGACGAACAGCGATTAAACACGCTGGCTATTGAGCCGATGAAGGATGATCCTAAAACCATCAAGTCCCTACTGACCGATAGGAATAAAAACTGGCTGCCACATATTGAACGCATGTTTGCAGGCAATGGTAACAGCAGCGATAAAGAATTTGTTTTAGTGGGCGTCGCACATCTGGCTGGGGATAAAAGTGTGTTAGCCTTATTGAAAGCTAAAGGCTATCGCGTAGAGAAGTTATAATTTTTGATGAACAGTAGTAAAAATAATACGTGCCTTTGTATATGGCTCAGGTTCGTCATCCCCGTGGTATTTTAATCGGACGTGCCATGGATGGTACTTATTAGACAATGCATGGAGCTTATTGTCCTGGATCCAGTGTCTAAGTGGTTGTGGATCTTCGATCAGAAACCTCGAAGATGACTATTATAGCTAACCCCTGAATTAGCTACAGAACCATGAAATAATATGTAAGCTTGCTGGCCTGAGCTAAATCAAGTCAGCAAGTAACATCATTGATATTTACCAAAGACTGTCTTGATTAATATCCTTAAAGCTAAGCACTTTACCGCCAAATTCTTTGGCAAAAGCTTGGGCATCAGTTTGTAAACTAAAACTGGCTAAAGTTTTACCCATCGCGCCGGTTTTTTCCGAGCCAGTAACAAACCAAGCCTGCTTAGCATCAATAAAATATTTATCATCAATGCTATCACTGCCCCAAGGCATTTTACTCATATCATGCACTAGTATTTGGCTAACATTACGGGTATTTTCTGGATCTAAATAATAGCTAAACATGTCACGGGTTGAACAGAATTTAAATACCTTTCCGCCTTGCTCTTTACGAAATATTTCACCTTTAGGGCCATCAAAATGGGTAATTAACATGCCACATAAATGACACTCATCACCGCTTTCCATGGCTACAGCTTTATGAATAACGGCTTGTTGTGCTGCATTGTCAGAGCAAGCACTAGCGGTTAACAGTAAACATAAAATTAGTGCGGCTTTTATGAAATGAGACATTAAAGTGTTTTCCTTTTAAAGATAAATATGGCAATGGTTAAGGGTAAAGCAACCCAAGCTATTAAAGCGGTGAATAATTGTGCTTGCGATAGGCTGGCGTTAATGGCAACAGCGAGGGCGCCGTTAACATCACTGCTATCAAGTCCGGAAAGATTCACTAAGCGGAATATATCTGCAGGATTAAGCATCATTAATTGCGTTAAGCCGTTCTGGCTAATGCCGTCCTCAACACCAACTAATAATGCTAATAAGGCTAAATCAAAGGCAAGGGCAAATAAAAACCAAGTAATAAGGGCAAAACCTGCCGCTTTTGATTTTTCACTGACCGATAAACTAATTAAATAAGAAATTGCGGTAAAGCTTAAGCCCAATAGAATCGCGCTAAAGATAAAAATAGAGAAGCTAGTTAATACTTCAATATCACCGAGTTGGAAATACAGTAATACTGCCGATGAGCCAAAACCCAATACAGTAGCTAGCGCGATAATACTGCCTTGGCCGATAAACTTACCCAGTAATAACTGGCTTTTGCTTATCGGGTAGGTCAGTAGGAGCAATAAGGTGCCACTTTCTTGTTCACCAACAAAACTATCATAACTGAGCAGCAAGGCAATTAAAGGAATAAGAAAAACAGCTAAACTGGCTAAACTAGCTACTGTGGTTGACAGTGAAGCTACGCCTACGGCACCAGAAGCTGCGGCACCAAAGTAAGTTAAACCAATAGAGAGTAAAGCAAAAATAAGCGTGATAGAAATTAACCAACGATTTCTTAAACCATCATGAAACTCTTTATTGGCAACGGTTAATATTTGTCTCATGATTTTCTCTCCCCGCTTTCATCTTGTTTCCCATGTAAAGAAAGCTCATGCTGCTTCTCATGTAAAGATAGAAAGTGCTGATAAACTTGCTCTAAATTGGCTGCTTCAACATGCAAGTCATCTAAACCTTCATGGCTAAGTAACTGTCTTAATACACTAAGCTTTTCTTGTTCAGGCACTAATAATGTCTCTGGGCAGTTAGCGGTTAAAAAGCCATTGAGTCTACTGTCGTTTGCTAATGAGCCGTTAAGACCCGACGGTTTAATGGCAACCGGTAAGGCGGCTTGCTGGCGCAATTCAGCTAACGTGCCCATCGCTAATAACTGTCCAGTTGATAAAATCATTGCGCGATCAATATGTTGTTCAACACCAGGTAAAACATGGGAGCATAATATGATACTAGAGCCATTCGATTTTAATTGATCAACGGTTTGATAAAAGTCGCGAGTCGCCATTGGATCTAAGCCAACTGTGGGTTCATCAAGTAATAATAATTTTGGCTCGCCAATAAAGGCTTGTGCTAAACCAAGTCGCTGACGCATTCCTTTTGAATAAGTTTTTACTGGTCGCTTCATTGCATGAGTAATACCCACTTGCTCAAGTAAATCAATGGCTTGTTTTTTAGCTCTGCCCTTAGTAAAGCCCTTTAGCTTGGCAAAATAGCTTAATACTTCTAAGCCAGTGAGTTGCTCATAAAAACTGACGTTTTCAGGTAAGTAACCGACTTTAGTACGGCTATGCCACGCTGCTTTTGAATCAGGCGCCATGCCCATAACTTCAACCTTGCCGCGACTTGGCGAAATAACGCCAAGAATGAGTTTCATCATGGTGGTTTTACCTGCGCCGTTATGGCCAAATAAACCCATCACTTCACCTTGATTTAGGTACATGGTCACCGATTTTAAAGCGTCGAGATCTTGATAGCTTTTACCCGCATCTATTAGTGATACTAGTGGCGTATTCATAAATTATTCCTTCAAACTTACGCTAGTTGTCGACTGCGCGGTGTGACTTATTGTCAAAACAGGTGTGGCAAGGGCAAGCGTTGCAGCTGCGTGCGGATTCGCAGATAAACGGGGTGCACTCATCAACGGGAAGCTGTCTTTAATGCCTGGCGGTTTTAATACCGGAAATTGTCTTTGCACCCAACGTAAAATTACAATAGCTGGGCTGTCCATGATCATTTTCATTTCAGGATACTGCCACACTAGTTTATCTATACCGTCGTTTGGCTCAAAAATAATATCGCCAATGCCATCATTATCCATATCCCAGCCTAAATAATTACTCCAGTAATTACCTTGACCATCTTTGCTCCATTCCTGTTTCTTATTGGAAACATACTTCACTTGGGTGGGATTGTTGATAAAGCTATTGCCGTATATATTGATGTTTTCTGAGCCAGCAGTTAAGTGAATACCAATTTCTGCTGTATCAATAATATTGTATTTCAGCGTGTTGTAGCCGGAGTTATAAATAAACAAACCTTTACCATCACGGCCAAGCACCTTGTTTTCAGGTTTAGTCCACACATTTTTAATATGGTTATGACTAAAAGTAGATTGGGTAATAAAGTTCAGTAAAAATCCGTAATCTTCACTGTCTGTGGTTGTATTACCGGTAATAGTTAAGCGACGTGAACTCATCAAGGCGTAACCTGCGCGAGTAGAGTAGGCGGTATTATCTTTGATAGTATTATCGTAAGAATACATATAATGAATACCGTAGCGTAAATGGTGCATGGTATTTTGTTCGATAATATTATTTTGACTAGAAATAACATAAACGCCATCGCGAGTTTCACTGACTTCATTATGAAAAACATGGCTATTGGTAACATTAGCGATTTGAATGCCGTTGCCTCTATCAGCAGAGCGCAGTGTTAAATTACCCTTAATGCGGTTATGGCTGACAGTGGCATTGTCGGCTTGATTAAGCCAGATACCAAAACCATCGCCAATTAAAATATTATTTTTTATAGTTATATTTGGGACTTTTTTATTATCAACTTTATCGTGAGAATAAATACCTGAATTTTGCTCGGTTAAGTCATCGCCCCAATTGATAATGGTGAGGTTTTCTATGGTGATGTGAGAGTTTTTTAGCCGTAAACCGTGACCCTTGCCTTGGGAATTAATAAGAGCGACTTCGCCTGTTATGCCGGTGCCACGTAAGGTGATTTGTTTGCTAATAATGAAGTTACCTAAATACTGGCCAGCAGCTAAGGTAATAACATCGCCATCTTGGCTTTTATCTAAAGTCTGCTGTAAGTTATCACTGGCAGATATTTGTATTTCTTGCGCGTTTAATTGTTGACTGTAAAAACAGGCTAAAACTAACATTACGGTAAGTGTTTTTGTGAAAAAAAGCACAGCGGTAAATCTTTAAAAGGGTAACTAAGCGCAGAATAACATTATTAGCTGAAAATCCATTGATCTTGATTAAATTACTTGTCGTTAACTTGTAATTATTTTTATGGAATTCGAATAAAAAAACCGGCATTTTATATATTAAAGATAAGCCTCAGGCTTAAGAAACAACCTGAATGACGGGATTTATGGATTCAGGAGAGTGTGCATCATGAATTCTATAATAAGTGGCATCCATACCACGTCCGATCAGTAACTTCGGGAATTATGATGAATTTACTGGGTAATTAGTGCATTATTGGTTTTAACTGGCTGGTAGCGTTGGCAATATACGGCTAGCGATTTTATGCGCATGTAAATGTATAGATAGGACGGTTAAACTTTACCAATAGATAATTTAAGCTGTTATTTTAATTGTCTATTGGATTTCATCGTATTTACAATTTTTTTTGGTGATTATAGTCACCACTTTGTGCGTTATAACGTTATTTGATGGAAATATTCACCACACATTTTTCATCCTTACTAGTACCGCTGCGTGACAGAATCAATTTTGCTGGTTTTCAGATACAAAAAAGCCAGTAACACAGTTACTGGCTTTTTAGATTAAGGACTGGCTTATTGCTGATGAATGAGAGCAGTTGTCTGCTTAACTTACCGTGATACGAGCAAACTTACGTTTACCAACTTGGTAAACCGCAGTAGTGCCTGCTTTAATAACTAAGCTTTTTTCGGTAACTTTTTCGCTATCAATTTTAGCCGCGCCTTGCTTGATCATTCTATAAGCATCTGAAGTACTACCTACTAAGCCTGCGTCTTTAAGTAAGTTAGCGATAGCAATTTCACCGCTTTCAGTTTTAATCTCTAACTCAGGCATGTCATCAGGTAAAGCGCCTTTTTGGAAGCGATTGATAAATTCATCATGAGCAGCTTGTGCTGCCGCTTCATCGTGAAAACGGGCAATTAATTCTTTCGCTAAATCGATTTTAACATCACGAGGATTTTTACCGTTTTCAATATCGGTTTTATAGCCTTCAATTTCGCTAAGTGGCTTAAAGCTCAATAATTCGTAATAGCGCCACATTAACACATCAGAAATCGACATGATCTTGCCAAACATATCGGTTGGACTATCAGTAATACCAATGTAGTTACCTAATGATTTAGACATTTTTTGTACACCGTCTAAACCTTCAAGTAATGGCATCATTAATACTGTCTGTGGACGTTGACCTTCAGATTTTTGTAATTCACGACCCATTAATAAGTTGAATTTTTGATCGGTACCACCTAGCTCAACATCTGCTTCTAAAGCAACTGAATCCCAGCCTTGCACTAACGGGTACATAAACTCATGAATGGCAATCGCTTGACCATTGGCGTAACGCTTTTTAAAGTCGTCACGTTCCATCATACGAGCAACGGTTTGGCGAGAGGCAAGTTTTAACATGCCAGCAGCACCTAATTTATCCATCCAAGTAGAGTTAAAGGCTACTGTGGTTTTGGCAGGATCGAGGATCTTAAATACTTGCTCTTTATAAGTTTCAGCGTTGGCTAAAACATCTTCTTTGGTTAACGCTTTACGGGTAACATTTTTACCGGTGGGATCGCCAATCATGCCAGTGAAGTCACCAATCAAGAAAATAACTTCATGACCAAGTTCTTGGAAAGTTCTCAGTTTATTAATGAGCACAGTATGACCTAAATGCAAGTCAGGCGCCGTTGGATCAAAGCCAGCTTTAATTTTTAGTCGCTTACCTGTTTTAAGTTTTGCTAATAATTCTTCTTCTACTAATATTTCTTCTGCGCCGCGTTTTATTTCGGCAAATGCTTGGTTAACATCGGTCATTTAAGACTCCACTGACTGGCTTTAGGTACTTAGTCTATTAATAAGTGATAACTACTGAGTTGTTGCACTGAAAATAAGGCGCAGCACCTTTGATAATCGAGTGGTTATATTGACTAGGTAAAGATTATTTAATGATCGAATTCTACTGCACTTTGCCAGTGGGATAAAACCTTATAATGGCTTTTTTAGTAAAGAATGACTGATTTTGTCAGTAAAGTTGCAATCACTGAACCCTTAGTTGTTCAATAATGCTGTTTTGATATTCAAAATGTATTGCGGTGAGTTATAGCGGTATTTTTTCTGTAGTTTTGATATAGTCAGTAGAATATATGAATTTGCTTTGCATTTATCCTTTTCCCGCTATGAAAGTTTTGAGTCGTACTTTGTTAAAAAAATTATTAGAAATATTCCAAAACCTACCCAAGTTACATCGTTCGATAATTATCGCTAGTAGTGGTTTTTTACTGCTGTTGCTGATACTGCCTTCCAGTGATGATAATGAGCAAGGTGAAAATATCCAAGTAGGAAAGCGTATTCAGCTGGCACTTCCTGAAGATATAGTACCAGCAGGTTCAGTGCCAAGACACAGTGCCTTACCCCAACGCAGTACAACTAAAGCCACCAAAAATATTGCTACAGGGCAACTGCCTTCATTAGCTAAAAACCAAAGTACGCAACAAGATGGCAGCTTAGCGAGCGGTAAATTACAGCGTAAAGTGAAAGTACAAGACTCTTTAGAAGAACTTGCCAATTTAAGCTGGCAAACGGTGCAAGTGCGTAGTGGTGACTCATTAGCCTTGATATTAAAACGCTTAGGCTTTAGCGCGCAAACAACCTATGCGGTGAGTACTGCTAAAGGTAAAGACAGTAAATTATTAAAAAGGCTTAATGTCGGTGATAAATTACGTGTAGCCAGCAATGAAGAGCAGCAGTTGGCGGCGCTTGAATATCCACTTTCTAAAACGGATACATTATTTATTAATTTAGTCGGCGATAGTTACCAATCCTATCGAGAGACTAAGCAAGTAGAAATACGGGAAAGTTTTAGCTACGGCACCATCAACTCGAGTTTTTGGAATGCTGGCGTAACTGCAGGATTGAATGATAGCCAAATTATTAATTTTGCTAATATTTTTGGTTGGGATATAGATTTTGGTTTGGACATACGTGAAGGTGATAGTTTTCATGTTACTTTCGAGAAAAAATATGTCGAAGGTGAATATATTGGTACCGGTAATATTTTAGCGGCAGAGATAACCAACCAAGGCGAAGTATTTCAAGCGATTCGTTTCTCTGATGACGAGTATTACAGCCCTGATGGCAGAAGCATGCGTAAAGCCTTTCTACGTGCTCCTGTGAATTTTAAATACATCAGTTCTAGCTTTAAACCTAAACGTTTTCACCCGGTGCAAAAACGCTGGAAAGCCCATAAAGGAATAGATTACGCGGCGAAAAAAGGTACACCAGTGGTTGCCGCGGGTAATGGTAAGGTAACCCATGCGGGTTATAGTAAGTACAATGGTTATTATGTGTTTATTCAGCATGGTAATGGCATAGTCACTAAGTACCTGCACTTTTATAAACGGGCAGCAGTGAAAAAAGGACAACGGGTAAAACAAGGGCAAGTGATTGGTTATGTGGGTGCAACGGGTCTTGCTGCAGGGCCCCATTTACATTATGAATTTTTACTTAATGGCGTACATCGAAATCCACGTACTGTTAAGTTACCGGATGCTAGACCTATTGCGAAGAAATACAAAGCTAAGTTCATCTTATTAGCAAGTCAGCGACTTGAGGCACTTTCAGGTGCTAAGAATGCTTTACTTTCAACACAGCCTTCAAGCCAAGCCAGTGAACTAGCGACTAATGATTAGTAAAGAAAATACCGGGCGAGGGAAATCGTATATTGGCTTGCTTATGCTTTTGAACATCAACTGAACAGTAATATTCCGGCGGTAGCTGGCGCAAGTGCAGCCTGCACTTTAGGTAATGAATTTTCCCCCTAAATTATTAATATATTATCTTTGATAAATTCTTTTAGTAATTATTAGCCTATAGTCAAAATTGACCATCCCCTTGCTAACTTTGCAATTTAGGCACTAGCATTTCATCACTTCGTCACTATACTTAAAGTTTAAGTGTTCAAAAAATGAACTTGTTAGTTGTGGCGAACTCTAACTCAACACACCTTGGTTAGCTAGCGTCGAGGAGGGCTTATGGAATTTAAAGACATTCATATTGGTATGAAATGTGGCAGTAAAAAAGGCAGTGGTACAGTTACTTGGGTTGATGGCTCAACACATACCATTTATATGGTTGATTGTAATAATAATAATAATTTTGAAGTCAACATCAGCGATATTATTGAAGATCCACAAGCACACAATAAAAAAGATGATTACTACTAATTTACTTTAAAATTTATTATTCAATTAGTAATCATAAACCCGATAAGTTTACACTTTATCGGGTTTTTTATTATTACCTGGTGAATATATTGAATGACTATAGATAAAGAATTCTATTTGTTCTCAAACCGCTGACAAGCTCTGAGTTGTAACAAACTTACTTGATTTGGTATTAGCTATTTGACACACTGCCTGCGTTGTTTTTAATTTTCAAAACTCAGGTATAAGGTTTTTTATGGAATGGTTGTCTGTGCTGCCTCCTTTGGTGGCAATTATTATTGTTATTTGGAAAAAAGAAGTCATTCTTGCCTTGTTGTCTGCCGTGTTCACCGCAGAGTTGTTATTAGCCTCCCAAAATCATAGCAATGCAATATTTTATGCTTTCATTGGTTTTATTGAACGCATCATTAGTGTCGTTAGCTCAGGCGGTAATGCCCGTATATTGATTTTCAGCTTACTTATTGGCGCTTTATTAGCTTATATCCGAGACTCAGGCGGTGTTACTGCCACTGTAGATAAGTTAGTAAGTAAAGGTATTGCCAAGAGTAAAAGGCAGGTGGGCGGTTTAACCATGTTCACTGGCATGGTAATTTTTATTGAATCCAACCTGAGTGTACTAACCGCAGGTATTTTATCGCGCGACTTATTTGATAAATTTAAAATGAGCCGAGCGCGTTTAGCCTATATTATTGATAGTACTAGTGCTCCGGTATGCATCTTAGTACTACTTAACGGCTGGGGCGCCTATGTGCTAGCGCTATTGAATAACTATGATTTAGGGGAATCGTCAGTCTCTATTTTATGGGGCTCGGTTGCTTTTAATTTCTATGCCATTATCGCTTTGCTTATGGTGGTTTATACGGTTGTCACCGATAGAGTACATGGTCCGCTTAAAGCGACAGAATTAGCACTTACCGCAGATAACTCACCTAACCAGCAAGTAGTAGAGCAAACAGGCCAGCAAGAGCAAGCAATAGCATCACCAGCAACAGTTAGCCAAAATACCGCTAACCGAGAAACGCTTATTCAGGGCACTTTAACAAAAGATATTTTAGCAGAAAGCATGGTACCTGCTACTAAGGCACGCTTTATGTTAGTGCCATTAATGAGCATGATCTTGGGTATGTTCTTCTTTATGTATTGGAGTGGTAATGGTGATATCACCCAAGGTAGCGGCAGTAAATCCGTACTTTATGCTACTTGTTTAGCGCTGGCAGTTAGTTACTTTTTATTGCGTTTTTATAAACGCTTTGAACATAAAGAGCTAGTTGATATAGGTTTTAAAGGTATTGCAGAACTATTGCCATTAGTGACCATAGTACTTATGTCTTTAACCCTTGGAGCAAGCTTAAAAGAGCTAGGAACTGGCTTCTTTATTGCCGGTATAGTTGGTGAACATTTACCTTTAGTTTTAGTGGTACCAATGTTGTTTTTAGCCGGCGCGGTTATTTCATTTAGTACCGGCACCTCTTGGGGGACTTTTGCTATATTAATCCCTATTGGTGTGCCACTTATTCAAGCACTCGGGTTACCGCCATCATTGGTTATTGCTGCGATTTTAGGTGGTGGAATCTTTGGTGATCATTGTTCGCCCATTTCTGATACCACGGCTGTTTCGGCTATTGCTTCAGGCTGTGATTTACTTGAACATGTTAAAACTCAAATGCCTTACGCACTATTTGGTGGAGCGGTAACTTTAGTGGCTTATATCATTGCCAGCATTGTTATGATTTAGCTGAGTATTGCTCATAGTTAATCGATTGATTAATATTAATAAATAAAATTATCCTGCTTAAAGTGAGTGAGTTTTACACTCGCTCACTTTATTGCAAATTAATTAGTATTAAATAATAATAAAAACCTTATCCATTTTTATCATTTAATATTATTCCTTTGATCTAGATCAAGTTTTTCTGTATATAATTAACAATATCGGATAAAATGCGCGCCTTATTTTTAGTTGATGACTTGTTGTACAGGATACTAGACCATGACACACCACGAAGAAGACTTTAAAGATACTACCTCAGCCGTAAATATAGTAATGATTATTGTGGCGATGGTTGCTATGCCATTACTACCAATGCTTATGGGCTGGTTTACTATGTTGCGTTAAGCAACAATCAGTTTTACTGTAGGGGCAAATTAGCTCCTTGCAGTAATGATGATTAACCTCATTAATTCCCCTTTATAACGCTATTCTCTTTAAAGTTATCCGGTACTTTTACCCCAATAAAATGAACCGCGATAAAACATATCGAAACAAGATATATTCCAATTACATAGTTAACCTTTAGCTAGCCTGCATTTAAGCTTTTTTAGCTACTATTTCATCGTTAATATCTAATCCATGCCACGATTTTTTGTTAAAGTGTCAGCGAATCTCTGTCTTTCAAACTTAAATCAAAACTGAAGGTAAATTTAATGCCAGATTTAGCTGTGCTTGCGGTCTTTATTCCAACATTCTTTTTTGTCTCAATAACACCGGGTATGTGCATGACGCTGGCTATGACGCTAGGCATGAGTATTGGTGTACGTCGTACTATGTGGATGATGATTGGAGAACTCATTGGTGTCGCTATTGTTGCCATTGCCGCCGTACTTGGCGTTGCCAGTATTATGCTCAATTACCCTGATGTATTTGAAGTATTAAAATGGCTTGGTGGTGCTTATTTAGCCTATATAGGCATTAATATGTGGCGGGCCAAAGGTAAAATGTCGGTGGGCGAAAGTGAACTAAGCGATGTCAGTCGCCAATCGTTATTCTCGCAAGGCTTAGTTACTGCCATAGCCAACCCAAAAGGCTGGGCATTTATGATCTCTCTATTGCCGCCTTTCATTAGTGTTGAGCGTGATGTAGCACCGCAACTTATGGTATTGCTCGGCGTTATCATGGTTACAGAGTTTACTAGCATGATGGCCTATGCCACTGGTGGTAAAAGCTTGCGCATATTCTTAAGTAGTGGTGACAACATTAAGTGGATGAATCGTATTGCCGGTAGTTTAATGATTGGCGTCGGTATTTGGTTAGCACTTGGCTAGCTTTCATTGCATTACCATAGCCTATCACTACGTTTTATTATTAATTGATAGACTCTAACTATGATTAAGTTGCGCGATTTAGAATATTTAACTGCCATAGATACACACAAGCACTTTGGTAAAGCAGCGCAAGCTTGTTTTGTTAGTCAGCCGACCTTAAGTGGGCAGTTAATGAAGTTAGAGCAACAATTAGGTTTACAGTTGGTCGAACGTCATCGCCGCAATGTTATGTTAACGCCGGCAGGGGAGCAGCTCGTAAAAGAAGCACGTAAGGTGTTACAGGCTGCCGGTGAATTTGAGTCTTGTGCCAAA